>CAZKHY010000005.1:25581-34728 GCA_964552455.1 uncultured Nitrospira sp. | reverse complement strand
ACCCGACTCCCCCTCGATCGCCCACGATAGGATTGGCATCGATCCCGATTCTCATCATCTCCCAATACAGGTTAAGGTTGAGGTTCAGGTTAAGAAGACTTGCTCCGAAGTGATTTGATTATCGCATTGATCTCCTTCCAAACTTGTTCGATTTGGGCAAGAAGTTCGTCACAGTCCTTGCTATTGAAATATCCGACCTTTCGTCCGTAGATGAGGTGACTTCTGGTTTCAGCCAGTGAGCCTCGTGACGCGTAGTAGAAGTTCAGCTTGTCTTTCGTGTGTTTTCGACCAAATCCTTCGGCTAGATTTCCTGGGATAGACAAAGCCGATCTTCTAATCTGCGGCGTAAGTCCATAGTCCTCCCTTCGAGGCAAGGCTTCCGTGATCGAATGGATTTGCTGGGCCAAGTCCATTCCCTTTTGCCATACTGGCATCTCCTCAAAGGAACTGAAAGTCATGTCCCGGCCTTTCTCAGCCTTAGCCTCAACCTCAACCTTCAGACTTTGTGTGTAACTGTTCCCAGACCTTGGCATACTTAACAAACGTGTGCATGCCGGCGAACAGAGCCACGATCACTCCGTGCAGACCGTCCCGGCAGCCGCCGCGCAGGACATAGGTTCGGACAATCGTCATGAGATGGCTGCCGGCCAGGTCCAAGGGCGTCACGCGTGACCGGACTTTGAGCTTTTCCTTCGCGCCCAGGGTCGTGTACCGCATCATCTTCTTCACGTGCGCCTGGATGGTCGGCATGCTGTAGTGGTCGAAGGGATTCTCAAGCTTCGCCACCCGCCCCCTGAGCTGCAGCCGCTCATGCAGCAGCACGTCGTCGTAGCGTCCGGCCGACCGTCTGAAGAGACGCAACTGGTAGTCGGGAGAGATTCCTCCTCCCCGGATCCATTTCCCGTAGAAGTAATTGCGTCGGGGAATCTCAAAACCCGCCACATCGGCTGGGGGACCGGTCCTGAGCAGAGCCAGGATCTCCTGTCGGAGCGGCTCGGTCACCCGTTCATCCGCATCCACCACGAGTATCCACTCCGCGCTGGCCTGGTCGATGCCGAAATTCTTTTGCGGCCCGAACCCGGGCCAGGTCCGGACGAACACCCGATCCGTGTACCGTCCGGCGACCTCGACCGTGCGGTCACGGCTGCAGGCATCCACCACGATCCGCTCATCCGTCCATCGCACAGACTCGAGGCAAGGACCGATGTTCCGCTCTTCATCCTTGGTGATGACGATGGCCGCGATCGACATTGCCCCTTAGCCTCGAAATCCCCGCTTCATGACCGCCCGATAAAAGGCCGGCTGCAGCCAGCGATTGCGTCCCGGTTTGAGCACCGGGTAGCGACCGATTCGTTCGGCCATCACGGCCGGATGAGTCCCGGAAAAGTTCTTCATGATGTCGTATTCCTCGAACTCATAGGCGTCCTTGGCCAGCATTTTCGCCTGTTCGGCGCCAGGCTTGTCGCCGTGATGGCGCGCCACCTGATAGCGGAATTTTTCCAGGAGGACCCGCGGCGGCTTGACCCAGCCGTAATGATAGATCGTCGCGCCGGAGGGCTTGATCCGATCCTTGTGGACGCCTTGCAGCCAGCCCTGGTCCGCTTTCAGCCAGAACCCCACCGCATCGCCGCAGGATTCGACCTGGCCGTCGTTCCGGATGATCCGGACCGCCCGGTGGTAGAACCAGGGATTGCAGGACCAGTAGTCTCCGTAGAAATGCAGGTAGCGAAACGTGAACCCCAGGACGGTCGGATCGTCCAGGTGCCGGCGCAGCGAGTGCCGGATCGTCTCATGCTCCGCCTCGTGCAGGACTTCATCCGCCTGCAAGTAGAGGGCCCAGTCGCCGGTGCAGTGCGACAAGGCGATGTTGGTCTCGTGGGAGAACAGCAGTCCGTCCTTCTTCATGGAATCGTCCCAGACCGACTCGACGATCCGGACTTTGTCGGAACCGATCGAGCGGATCAGGTCCAGCGTGCCGTCGTCCGACTGGCCGACGTTGACGATGAACTCATCCACGAGGGGCAACGCCGAGCGGATCACTTCCACGATCGGAAAGTCGAATTGCACCGCGTTCCGGCAGATGGAAAATCCGCTGATCCTCATGACGCCCCTTCCTCGACCGGCAGAGGGGACCGGCTCAGCTCCCAGAATTTGGCGTACTTGATGAAGGTGTAATAGGCATAGAGACCGGACAGGATCAGTCCCGGCATTCCGTCCAGGAAGCCGGCCCGGCCGACATACATCTTGGCAAAGGTGAAGCAAGGATGCGTGACCAGTTGGTGCCGCCGGAACCGTCGTCCCTGCTGGACCATGCGTGTTGCCATGAGGTCCGAGTAGCGGTCCATTTTGGCCAGGTAATGGTCGATATCCCGGAAGGGGTACTGGAGCACATGCTCCTTCAGATACCCGGCTCTGCCCTGCAGCTCAAACCCCTCATGCACGAGGTCTTCGCGGTACCGCATGCGGTGCTTATGGAACAACTGGGGTTGGCGGTAGTCCGGATACCACCCGCAGTGGCGCACCCAGCGACCGAGGAAATAATTCTTCCGCGGCACGAAATAAGCGTCCGCTTCCGGCCCCCGATCCAGCAGCCGCCGGATTTCCTCCCGGATCTCCGGGGTCGCCCGCTCGTCCGTATCCAGGCTGAAGATCCAATCGTGGGAGGCGTGGGCCACCGCCTCGTTTCTCAACCGCCCGAATCCCTTGAACTCGTGCTGGTACACCTTGTCGGTGAACTCGCGGCTGATCTTTTCGGTCGCATCGGTGCTGTGGGAGTCCACCACGATCAGCTCGTCGGCCCAGCGCACGCTCTCCAGGCAGGCCCGGATGTTGGGTTCGTCGTTATAGGCAATGACGTAGACGGACAGTTTAGACATGGAGCACCGTCATGCCTTCCGCCCGATCCAGCACCCGCCGCACACCGGCCGCCACCTCCTCGACGCCGATCCTGTCCAGGCAGTCCCAGTAAGGGCAAGCCTCGTAGATGCACGTTGGACAGGTCGGGACATCCGGTCTGAACAGCAGTCCCCTGCCCAGCGGCTGCCACCGGACCGGCAACTGGTTTTTCCGAGGATCGAAGAGGCTCACGGTCGGAATTCCCAAGGCTGCCGCCATGTGCGCAGGCCCCGTCGATCCGGACACCACTGTGTGACTCGCCCCGATCACCGCCATGAGTTGACGCACCGTGAGCCCGCCCATCAGATCCAAGACCAATCGGCTCGGTGCTTGCTCTTTGAACGCCGCACCGCGGAAATACGCTCCCTCCGCAGCACTCCCGGTCAGTATGACCCCCAGGCCCTCGCGGGTCAGCCGAGGCACCAGGGTTCGGTAATGGTCGACCCGCCAGCGACGGGACGAGAGGCCGCCTGGGTGGACCAGCACGCGCCGAGCCGGCAGCCCGCCGGTTCGATCCCGCGCCCACCGGCGCTCGGCCTCCGTGAGCACCAACGACGGCGGTCGAACCGGACCGGGGTCCAGGCCCAAGCCTCGCAGAAGCCCCAGGTTATACTCGCTCTCGTGTTTCGAGAAGTCGCTCCGATGTTCATAGACCCGGCTGTTGGCCAGCACACTGTACCACCGATACCCGGTCGCGACACGTATGGGCACCCGCGCCACAAAGGCCGCCAGCATGAGACGGCGGAACGGCTTCAGAAAGATTGCGACATCAACGTGCTCCCGAAAGAGCGTCACCAACTCGGCAAACCGCTCGCGCCCCGTGATCGTCCGCACCTCATCCAGGTCCGGGTGGTGTTCCAGGATCGGCGCCGCATAGTCGCTGGAGAGAAACGAAATCTTCGCCTCCGGCACGAGCCGGCGGAGCGCCGACGCGACGGGGAGGCAGAGGATTTCATCCCCGATTCCGTCCGGCCTGACCAGCAGGATGTTCATAAGGTTCAGGTTGAGGCTAAGACTGAGCACAGAGTTTATGACTTTATCTTCACTGAACCTCAACCTCAGCCTTAACCTTCAGTTGCTTGCGCACTGCGTCCAGCGCCTGCTCCGGCGCAATGGTCGTGAGGCACTCCAGCCGCACCCGGTTGCGGCACCGGCGGCTGAAACAGGGGCTGCAGGCCACCCCGCTCGTGAGCACAGCATGCTGCTTGCCGTAGGGACCGGTCTGCATCGGACTGGTCGGACCGAACAGCGCCACCACCGGCGTCCCCACCGCCGCCGCGACGTGCATGGGGCCCGAATCATTCGTGAGCAGCAGCGCCGCCGATTTGAGCAGAGCCGGCAGGAGCCCCGGACGGGTCTCGCCGGTCAGGTCCAGGAGTTCCGTCTTCATGAGAGCCTTGACGGCCTGCGCAGCCGGTCGTTCATCAGGTCCCCCGATCAGCACCGCGGGCCCCAGCCCTTCCCGCTGCAGTTGATCGATCGCGGACGCGAAGTAAGCCGGCGGCCAGCGCTTGGTCGGCCAGCGGGCCGCCACGTTCACCGCGATCCACGCGTCTTTCATAGGAGACGCAGGGGAGCCAGACAATCCGTGTCTGCCTAGAAGCCTGGCGACTTCTTTCCGATCCTCCTCCACGATACGGAAGTGGAACGCCGGTTCTCCTTGCACGGATGCACCCAGGGCTTCGGCCAGCAGCAAGCACCGATCCACGGCGTGCAGGTCCGGTGACGGGACCGAAACTCGTTGCGTATAGAAGAAGGGGCTGCCTTCCCGTCCATTGGCAAATCCGATCCTGGCGGGACAGCCGGCCAGCCAGGTCATGGCCCCGCTGCGAAAAAGCCCCTGCAAGTCCACCGCCAGGTCGAAACCAGCCTCGCGCAAGCGCGGCACTTGGGACAGCCATCCCCCCACGGTCGGCTCCACGGACCATACCGCGTCGAGCCCCTCCACCCGCTCCAAGAGCCCGGCCCATTGCCGTTTCACCAGCCAGGCGATGTGCGCCAGAGGAAACCGCCTGCGAAGCGCCGCCAGCGTAGGGAGCGCATGGACAATGTCGCCCAGCGAGCTGGGCTTGATGATCAGGATGCGCCGGTATTCAGCCATAGACCTGCACGCGGCGCTGCACGTCTTGCAGCACCCATTCCACCGCCTCCAACAGTCCGGCCGCCGCATGGTCCGGCGACGACCCTTCCGCCTCCAGCCCTTGGAGCACTTGCACACCCGTGGGGCCGGTGGTGACCAGCACGCTGCGCGCCCCGATCGCCCTGGCCAATTCTACATCCCGTTTCTGGTCTCCCACGACATAGGAACGGGACAGGTCCAGGCCCAGATCAGCCGCAGCCCGATCCACGAGGGCCCTCCGCGGCTTTCGGCAGGCACATCCGTCGTCGGGATGATGCGGACAATGATAGATCCCGTCCAGCGACGCGCCGCCGGCTTGCAAGAGGCTCCGTAAGCGGCCATGGATGGCCTCCAGGGTCGAAGGCGTGAACAGTCCCCGGGCGATCCCCGACTGGTTCGTAACCACCACGACCCTCGCGCCGGTCCGGTTCAATCGGGCCACTGCCTCGACCGAGCCAGGGAGCAATTCCATCTCTTCCACGGCTTTGACATAGCCGCTGTCCCGGTTCAGGGTTCCGTCCCGATCAAGAAAGACGGTCACGCCTTTCAAAAGAGTCGCAAAGTCTGAATGTCCGAAGGTCTTCACGTCGAGACTTGCAGACTTTTGACTTTCGGACTTTACGACTTTCAACTGTTGGACCGCCGCCTGATGGACCTCATCCGCCGTGACCCTCGTCATGCAGCGGTGATCAATGGGGCATTCCCGCAAGAGACAGGGCGAACAGTCGACGGCATGGCGGACAATGGCGTGGCCCGTGCCGAAAGGGCTTGTATTCCGATGATCGGTCGGCCCGAACACGGCCACCACCGGCACCCCGAACGCAGCCGCGATATGCATCGGCCCCGTGTCGTTGGTCAGAAACAGCCGGCAGCGCTTGATCACAGCCATCAGCTCCCGGATCGAGGTCTGCCCCGAGAGCACCAGCGGCTTGGCCGCCATGCTGTCCGCAATGGCACGTCCCAGCGCCTCCTCGCCGCGCGCTCCGACAACGACCCAGCGCCCGCCGCAGTCCCGTGCCAGCCGGTCCGCGGTCTCGGCAAACCGCTCCGGCAGCCAGCGTTTGGCACTTCCGTACGTGGAGCCCGGATTGAGGCCGAGAATCACCTCGTTCTCAGCGAGGCCGGCTTCGGCTAGTTTCTTCCCCGTCGCCCGCTCTTCCTGTTCGGAGAGAAAGAGACGAGGCCGGGTCACCGGGCCGCTGACTCCCAGCGGCTTCAGTAGATTGAGGTAATACTCGACTTGATGTCCGATTTTTGTCTCCTCCGGTCTCGCGATCGGCTCCGACAGCAGGAGGCTCCGTCCGTCCGTGGCATAGCCGTGGCGGCGCGGGATCCCCGCGAGAAAAGCCAGCAAGGCTGCCTCAAAGGCGTTCTGAAACAGGATCGCCAAATCGAACTGCTGGCGCCTGAGCTCCCCGGCCAGGGTCCATTTGCCTGTCAGCCCCGCATGCCTGCCACGGTCCTCGTAGACCATGACCCGATCCACGTCCGGATGGTTTCCCAGCAACGAAGCGATGACCGGCTTGACCAGCAGCGTGATCTCGGCCTCCGGAAAGAGGCCGCGCAGGGCGGCCAGGGCCGGTTCGCACATCACGGCATCGCCGATCCAGTTGGGACCCCGCACGAGCAGCCGCCTGACTGAACCGGGAGGAATGAGGCATGAGGAATACGGCGTCATGCCCCGACCCTCACGACTGAATCCCCACCGCTGCTTCCAGCTTGCTCTTTCCTGCCATGATCTCGGTCCCGAGACGCACGGCCAACACCCGATCCTGTCCGTCCAGCAGCGGCGCCACCTTTCCCGCGTCCTTCTCGGTCGTCAGGATCGCCTCCGCAGCGCAGCGCCTGGCTCGCTCACGGACCAGCGCCAGATCGCGAGCCTGATAGACATGGTGATCCCGGAAAACCACTTCGTCCAGAAGCGCCACACCCAATCCCGCCACCGTCCGCCTGAATGAGGCGTTGTTGCCGATGCCGCTGAAAGCCAGCACCCGCCTCCCTTGAGCCCACCCGATCCCATGGGTCATACCGCTCAGCACATCCACGAACCCCTCCGCCAAGAACCGCACCAGGATCGGCTCATCCCGACGGCCTGTAGCCGCTTCGAGCAGGGCGAGGACGGAGCGGAGGTCTTCTGTCTGATCCGCGCGTGTCAGCAGCAGGGCCGTCGCACGAGCCGCGGCCGAGAGCGGTTCCCTGAGGCGGCCGGCCGGCAGGAGTGTCTCCAGTCCCTTTTGGTCCGAGGCGTCCACCAGCAGCAAATCTACGTCCCGGTGCAGAGCCAGATGCTGGAACCCGTCGTCCAGCACGAAGCAGTCAATCCCTTGCCCTTGCCCTTGGGGAAACCGGTCCTGGACCCACCGCCCCAGCTTGTACCGGTCCGCCCCGACCGCCACGATCGCCTTGGGGCAACGCCGAGCGATCAAGTGGGGCTCATCCCCTGCCTCCGCTGGACCGGCAAGGACCGTCGTTCCGTCAGAGACCAGCAGGAACTCCTCTCCCCGTTTCCGCTTGTAGCCTCGGCTGAGCACGCCGACCCTGAGGCCGCGCGCCAGCAGCGACTCCACCAGCCAGATCACGACTGGCGTCTTGCCGGTCCCCCCGACCGTCAGATTGCCCACGCTGATGACACGACAAGAAAGCCGTCGGCAAGGCAACCATCCCTTCTCATAGAAAACTGTGCGTACCCGCACCGCCAGCCCATAGGGTAAGGCCAGCGCCCGAAGCGGCCACTTCACCCACCGATCCATTCCGCCGTTCATTGTCCGCCGTTCATTGCTCCATTGAGCACGCCATGCAATGGATCAATGAGACAACCTCCTCAGCGAGACGTTTTCCGCGGACGGCAGGGCCGGCGCAAGCCCGGCAACGGCGGAGCTGCGGTCCCGGAGCACGTTTCCGATCAGCTCGAGACTCTGTCCGAGGGCCCCCTGGTTCTCCGACACGACCCGCTTGGCCGCCTCGCCCATACTCTGTAGCGCCTGGCGATTCCGTAGAAGCCCGGCCATCCGGCTGGCAAGCTCATCGCCGGTTTGCACCAGCAGGCCTCCCCCAGCTCGGATGAGCAGGTCGGCCACCTCCGCACAGTGGTCCGTATGGGACCCGAAGAAGACCGCCTTGCCCCACTGGGCCGGCTCCAGGAGATTATGGCCCCCGACCGGGACCAGCGTGCCTCCCACGAACGAGAGGACCGCATGGCGATAGACCGATGCCAGCTCTCCGCGCGTGTCCAGAATGATCACGCGCGGCCTTCCTTCCGGAGCCAAGCCTTGGCCCTTCGGTCCGAGCTGACTCCGGCGGATGACCGCCAGCCCTCTCTGCCTCGCCGCCGCCTCAACCTCCGCCGTCCGTTCGATGTGCCTGGGTGCAAGCAGCAACACCAGCCGAGGAAGTTCCCGCTGCAAGGTCTCGTAGCAGATCAGGATTTGCTCCTCCTCACCCTGGTGCGTGCTCCCGGCCACGATCAGCTCTTCATCGTGAGCCAGCCCGAGCAGGCCAGGCGTCGGACCTTCTCCCGCCTGGCTCGGCAGAGGCTGGTCGAACTTGATGTTGCCGGCTCTGACCACGCGCAGGGGCAGCGCCCCCAGCGCCACGATCCGTTCGGCATCCCGCTCGGACTGCATCAGGCACAGCGCCAGGGTCTCGAGCACTTGCTTCATGAACGGCTTGACCAGCCGATACCGCCCGAACGAGCGCGAGGACAGGCGGCCATTGACCAAAATCGCCGGTACGCCACGGCGGGAGAGCGCCCTGAGCAGATTCGGCCACAGTTCCGTCTCGATGAAGAAAAACGCCTTCGGGTTCAGACGGTCCACCACCCTGGCCACCACCCAGGGAAAATCCAAGGGCGCGTAGCAATGGTCCGCCACCTCGGCGAGCCTCTGCTCAACCGCCTCCCGTCCGGTCTCGGTGACCGTCGAAACGACCAGCCTGTGTCCCGGGTACCGGCGATGCAGCTCGCGTACCAGCGGTACGGCCGCCACGACCTCGCCCAGGGAGACTGCATGCACCCACAGGACCGGTCGGCTCCCCCGGCTTTCCCCATCCAGAAATCCTGCCGGCAGAAACCCCATGCGCTGAGCGAGCCCTCGCCGGCAACGTTTTTTAGCAAGCAGGATCAGAAAAATAACAGG
>CAZKHY010000005.1:0-25481 GCA_964552455.1 uncultured Nitrospira sp. | reverse complement strand
GGCGGTAATCCGGTTCAGGGCCTCCTCAAGCTCGCAGCGTTTGGCTTCCAGCTCAGCCTCGGTTGCATCCGGCGCCACCCGGATCGCCGTTCCCCAAAGAAACAGCCCCTTGCCGGCCGGATAGGGCACCAAGAAGCGGTCCCAACTCGCGAAGACTTTTTTTTTGAGCAGCTGAACGTCAGGGGCACGATGGGCAAGCCCGTTGCCTTGGCCAGTTGGACCACACCGAGCTGGACGACCTGCCTGGGCCCCTTGGGTCCGTCCGGCGTCACCACCAAATCCACGCCGGACCGCCCCAGCCTGATGAGTTGCCTGAGGGCCCGGACTCCGCCCCTGGTGGTGGACCCCCGCACAGCCTGAAACCCGAAGCGGGCCACGATCCGCTGGATCAACTCGCCGTCCCGGTGCTGGCTGATGAGGATATGCGCTTGATTCCCCCGATAGGCCAGCGGCATCATGAGCTGCCGCCCGTGCCAAAACGCGATGATGACTCGCTCGCCCTTCTGGTACAGCCGGTCCACCGTCTCCGCCCCTTCCGTTCTGATCCGGAGGATCCGTCCCAGCAGACGGATCAGGCCGGCTCCGATCGGAGGGAGCAGCGTCAGCTTCAGCCGGTTCATCAGGCGTTTTCCCATGAATTCACGTTGTCGGGTCAACCGACCACATCCTGGAACTGGATTGCGTGCAACCGCTGATAGAGCCCGCCTCGCTGAAGCAACTCTGTATGGGTGCCGGTCTCCACCACGCGGCCATGGTCCAGGACGACGATCCGGTCCGCATTCTGCACCGTCGAGAGCCGGTGGGCGATGACCAGGGTCGTCCGGTGCTGCATCAGGTTCGCCAAGGCCAACTGAACGATCCGCTCCGACTCGGAATCCAGCGAGGAAGTCGCCTCGTCCAAGATCAGAATAGGCGGATCGCGTAAAATAGCGCGGGCGATCGCCAACCGCTGACGCTCTCCTCCCGACAGCTTGACCCCGTTCTCTCCGATGAGCGTCGCATAACCGTCCGGCAGGCGCTGGATGAAATCATGCGCGTAGGCCTGCTTCGCCGCCTCGATCACCTGCTCATCCGTAGCCCCCGCCCGCCCGTAGGCGATGTTGTTGTGGACGGTCTCATCGAACAGCACGGTCTCCTGCGAGACGATGCCGATCTGCCGGCGGAGGGACGACAAGGTACAGTCCCGGATATCCTGTCCGTCGATCAACACCGCCCCCTCGGTCGGGTCATAGAAGCGCGGCACCAGGCTCACGAGCGTGGTCTTTCCGCTCCCGCTGCTGCCTACCAAGGCCAGGACCTTGCCCGTTTCAACCGTCAGGGAAATGCCGGCCAGCGCCGGTCGCTCGCTTCCTTCGTACTGGAACGTCACATTTCTAAATTCCAGCGCATGACTGATGAGAGGCAGTTCCTTACGGCCCTTGTCCAAAGCCTGCTCGGTTTTCAGATCTAACACCTCGAAGACCCGTTCGGCCGCCGAGAGGGCCTGCTGGATCGTATTGTTGGCCCCGGACAGACGGCGGATCGGGGTATAGGCCATGAACATGGCCGTGAGAAAGGAAAAGAATGCGCCCGGCGTCATCGCGCCGCGAATCACGAGGTACCCCCCGTACCAGATGATCGCCGCCACCCCCACCACACCGATCACTTCCATGTGAGAGGATGCCAGGGACGAAACCTGGATCGATTTCATCAAGGTCCCGAGATAAGCTCTATTGCTGTTTCGGAACCGGCTTGCCTCGGCTTCCTCGCACCCGAAAGCCTTCACCACCCTGATCCCGGTGAGTGCTTCTTGCACCACCGAGGTCATATCTCCGACCTTCTCCTGCCCGCTCGTGGCCAATCCCCTGAGGCGCCGTCCCATCCGGATCATGGTGTACGCCGAGAGAGGGACCACGACGATGGAGGCGGCAGCCAGCTTCCAGTTCTGGTAGAAAATCACCCCGAGCATCGCAAGGAAGGTCAGCCCCTGCTGGAAAAGATCCTTCAGAACCCCGGCCACAGCGTTGGCCATCAGGCTCACGTCGTTGAAGACGCGCGACAGGAGACGCCCGGAGGTGTTGGCATCATGGAACCCCACCGGCAGACGCATGAACTGGAGGAACAGATCCTGCCGTACATCCGCCACGGCCTGGCTTCCCACATAGTTCATCAGGTAGCTCTGCCCATAGCTGAACAGACCCTTCAGCACCGCCACGACCATGATCGCAACCGGCAGGACCATCAGCATCCATTCATCCTTCTTGATGAAGATGTCGTCCAGCACCGGCCGGACCAGCCAGGCATAGGCCCCGGTCAACCCCGCCACCAGAGCGGAACAGACGAAGGCCGCGATCAGGCGGACCCGGTAGCGCACCAGATAGCGAAGGAGTCGGAGGAACAATTTCATGTCTGACACCCGGCCAGGATAGCCTCCGCAGCCCGTCGCGAGGCTCCCGGGTTTCCGAGTTGCTCCCGGACGGCTCGTAAGGCTTCACGCATCCCGCCGTACGCCGACCGGTCCCGCAGCAGTCGCCCGGCTTCTTCCGCAAGACGCTCGGCCGTCGCATCCTGCTGAATCAATTCCGGGATGATCTTGCGACCGGCCACGATGTTCACCAACCCGATGCAATTGACCGTGATCAGCCACCGGGCGATCCAGTAGGTCAGCCAGGAGACCCGGTACAGCAGCACCATGGGGGTGCCGATCACGGCGGCCTGCAGCGTCGCGGTCCCGGAGGCGACCAGCAGCAGGTCGGAGGCCGCCATGACTTCATTCGGCTGGTCCGGCAGGGTCCGAACCCTCGCTTTCGCGCCGGCCGACAGCTCCTCGATGAGTGCCGGGCTGATCGACGAGGCTTGCGCGACAAGAAATTGGATTCCTGGGTCCTCGTGAGCCAGCCTGGCGGCCGCTTCCAGCATGATCGGCAAGAGGGACCGGACTTCTTTTTCCCGACTCCCTGGAAAGAGACCGATCACATGGGTGGCCTTCTCTATTCCGAACCGCTTGCGCAGTTCGGCCCGGTCGTAGGAAGGAGCCACCGCGTCCAGCAAGGGATGCCCCACAAAGGTACACCGGACTCCGGCCCGCCGGTACAGCGCTTCCTCGAACGGCAGGATCACGATCATGTGGTCCACGACTTGCGCGATCAGGTTGATCCTGCTGCCATGCCAGGCCCAGATCTGCGGAGCGATGTAATAGACGACGCGATGCCCCGCCTTCTTGGCCGCCCGAGCCAGACGCAGGTTCAAGCCGGGGTTGTCGATGAAGACCACGGCGTCGAGGGGGGTCTTTCGCAGGAAGCGGACGAGAGCCCCGTACGTGCGCAGCGCCGCACGGAGTTGCGCCAGGCCCACCAGGCCGATCGCATCCAGTCGTTCGATGCCTTGAACCAGCCGCACGCCGGCCGCCCTCATCTTGTCTCCCCCCACCCCGAGCAGCTCGGCGTCGGGCCTGAGCATCCGGAGGGCCGCGGCCAGATTCGCCCCGTGCAGATCGCCCGAGGCTTCACCGGTCACGATCAGGATCCGCGGCATCTTCGAAACCATCATTCGTCAATCGTTAAACGTTAAACAAAAGGAAGAAAGGGAGTATTCCGGACATTCTCGCGATTAACGAACGCCGTTTGACGCCCTACCCTTCACGTGTCTGCTCGTGACGCTGTACGAACGTTCCGATGGCATCCAGCACCTGATAAGCCAGATCCAGCGCCGCCACTCCGTCCTCCCCTGAAACGACCGGCTGGGTGCCGGTTGCAATCGCATGGAGGAAGGCTTCCAGTTCCAGTTTGAGCGGCTCCTCGTCTCCGCCGTGCACCTCCTCCACCTCGATCGTCGGGCGCTCCCCGGACCCGAGCACACGCCGGCAGATGGCCCCCTGGCGCGTCTGGTAATCGACGGAGAGATAGGCGTCCCGCTGAAACAGTCGGAGCCTCCTCATGCGGGTCACCGACACTCGGCTGGCGGTCAGATTCGCGACGCACCCGCTGCCGAACGAGATCCGGGCGTTGGCGATGTCGATTTTCTGGGTCAGGACCGGGACTCCGGCGGCACGGACTTCCTCAACCGGCCCCGGCCGGAACGACAGCACCATGTCCAGATCGTGGATCATCAGATCCAGCACCACGTCCACGTCGGTGCCACGCTCGCCGAAGGGGCTCAACCGGTGGCACTCGATGAAGCCCGGTCGCCCGACGTAGGGGCGCACGGCCCGAATCGCCGGATTGAACCGCTCGATGTGACCGACCTGCAACAGGCGTTGCCGCCGCTGCGCCAGCTCCACCAGTTCGCGGCCCTCGGCCACGGTGACGGCGATCGGTTTCTCCACCAGCACGTGGACGCCGGCTTCCAGACAGGTCCTCACCACCGCATGATGTGCGGAGGTCGGCACCGCCACGCTGACCGCGTCCACCTGTTTCAGCAGTGCGGCGGGCTGTCCGTAGGCCGGCACCTGGTACCGGTCGCCGATCAGCTTGGCACGGCCGTGGTCGGCGTCCACCACCCCGACCAGCTTCGCGCTTGGCAGCGCCGCATAGAGGCGGGCGTGATGCTGCCCTAAATGCCCCACTCCGATCACGCCGACCCGCAAGGGCTTCACGGTTCTTGATCACCAGCAAGCCCGACGATCGCGATCCCCGCCCGTTCGGCCAGGCGGACGGTCTCGTCACGGTCCAGGAGGACGCTCCGGCCTGCGTCCAAGGCCAGGGTCGTGGCCTTGACCGATTCCATGGTCCGGATCGTGGCGGGTCCCACGGCGGGAAGATCGAACCGCAGGTCCTGCTGCGGCTTGCAGCGCTTGACCACCGTCGCCCCCAGCCCGGCCAGGCCGCCGCCCCGACGGATCGCTTCGTCCGTCCCCTCCACCGCTTCGACGGCCACCACGACCCGGTCTTTCACGACCACACATTGGCCGATATCGAGCCGGCCGATCTCCTTCGCCATGTCCCACCCGTACCGGATGTCTTCCCATTCCTTCTTGCTGGGACGGCGCTCCGTCAGCGAGCCCTCCTCGACGAGAATGCCCCGGAGGCCAAAGGTCGATTCACGAATCTGGATCCCCTCGCGCTCCAATTCGGCCGCCACCTCGCGCAGAATGCCGTCGTCCTTCCAGTGTTTGAGCCGGCTGAAGAGCGCCAGCGCCCGGAGGTCCGGCATGACCGTGGTGAAAACGTGGGTCTTCTTGATGCCGCCGAGCATCACGGCTTGCCGCACGCCGTCCTCCTTCAACGCCTTCAGCAGTTTGTTGAACTGTCCGATCTTGACCCAGTGGATGCGGTCGACGTGCCGTTCCAATTCCGGTTCGGTCTCTCCGATGTGGGCCACCGCCGAGACCGTGAAGCCCAAGCGCCTCACGTTGTCGGCAAAGATGATCGGAAACCGCCCATTGCCCGCGATCAGACCGATCCGCTCGCCGGGCTCCTCCGGTTTGACGTCCTGGCTGGATGGCCCGCCCGCGAGCCTAGTCTTCATCCTCTTGATCCTTCCCGACCGACTGGCAGATGCCGCGCTTGGACCCCTCGAGGAACGCCAGCACCTCCAGCACATCGGCGCTGTCCTTGAATTCCTCCCGCGCCCGCTTGATCGCTTCGGCCATCCGGTGTCCGGAGCGAAACAAGGCTTCGTACGCCCGCTTCAGCACCGAGATCCGCTCGTTCGAAAACCCGTGCCGTTTGAGGCCGATCGAATTCAATCCGTACAGCTTGGCCCGGTACCCCCCCGCCGCGCGCATGAAGGGCGGCACGTCCCGGCCCACGGCCGAGCAGCCGCCGATCATCACGTAGGCCCCGACGCGCACGAACTGGTGGATCCCCACCAATCCTCCGATGATCGCGTGGTCGCCGATCGTGATGTGCCCCGCCAGCGTCGCCGCGTTGGCCATGATGAGGTGACTGCCCAGATGACAGTCATGGGCCACATGGACGTAGGCCATCAGGAAGTTGTGGTGCCCGATCGTCGTCTTGCCCCCGCCGGGGATCGTCCCTCGGTTCACCGTCACATATTCGCGCAGGATGTTGTCGTGACCGATGACCACGCGGGTCGGCTCCCCCTGGTACTGGAGGTGCTGGGGCGGGGTCCCGATGGAGGCGTAGGGGTAGAGCTGGCACCGCTCTCCGATCTCGGTCCAGCCCTCCACGTAGACATGGGAGACCAAGCGGGTCCCTCGCCCGATTTTCACGTGTTCGCCGACGACCGAGAAGGGCCCGATCTCGACGTCCTCGGCCAACTCGGCTTTCGGATGCACCACCGCCGTCGGATGAATTTGCACGCGCTGCCTCCTCAGTAAACGTCTCTCGCCACTCGTCGTTCGTCTCGGGCCTTGCGTTTCACGGTTCACGTTTTACGATTCAGTCTTTTCTTCCGTGACCATGGCGGTCAACTCGGCCTCACAGACCAGTTCGGCCTCCACATAAGCCTTGGCTTGCATCTTCCAAAAAGGGGGCCGCCGTTTCAACACCTCCACTTCGAAGCGCAGTTGATCGCCCGGCACCACCGGCTTGCGAAACTTGGCCCCATCCACCCCGGTCAAGTAGACCACCGGACGGCCGGCGGGCGGGAACGACTTGAACGCCAGCACGCCGCCGACCTGCGCCATGGCTTCCAGAATCAGCACGCCGGGCATGATCGGGCGATCCGGAAAATGCCCTTGAAAGAACGGTTCGTTGATCGTCACGTTCTTCAGCCCCACGATGCGCCGACCCTCCTCCAGCTCCTTGATGCGGTCGACCAACAGAAAGGGGTACCGATGGGGAAGGATCGCCCGGATCTCCCCGATCTCGATCGTCATAACCCGCCCTCCATACCTCGCTTGCGAGTACCCGCCAGTTCGATCAAATCTGGCGGGAGAAGTTTTTTGCCTTCAGTAAATATCAACCAAGCTTGCTAGAGCCCGGCGCTTCGATCAACTGCGCCGGGAGAAGTTTTTTGCCACCAGTAAATACAACCGCGCTTGCATGAGCCGCCGCGTTCGATCAAATCGCGGCGGATAGTTACCTTGCCTCCAGCATTCCTCTCCTCCGACCGCCTCCCCTGCGCTACTTGTACCGCTTGTCGAATTCCTTCGTCACCCGGTCGGTGAGGTCCAACGCCGGACTGTGGTAGATCACGATCTTGAACACGGCTTCGTTGCCCTTATCCACGATCGCCGCATACCCTTCCCGCTGCGCCACGTCCGTGGCCACTTGCTTGATCTTGGCCATGTACTCGTCCGCCAGTTCCTTCTGCTTCGTTTGAATCTCGCGATTGAAATCCTGGAGGCGGGCCTGATAAGCCTCGACCTTTTTCCGGAACTGCTCCTGCTTCTCCCGCCTTTGCGCTTCGTCGCGCGAGGATTCCTGCTCCTTCAGGTCCTTCTCAATCCCCTTCAGCTCTTCGTCATCGGCCGCGATGATGCGCTGGCGGGTGTCCCTGAATTCCTTGAGCGACTCCAGCGCGCGTTTGCCGGCCTTCGTCTTTTCGAGCACCGCCTGCTGATCGATGACCGCCACCTTGAAGGCTTCCGCCGCCGGGCTCCCGGCAGCGTGGCACAGCACCAGCCCGATCGCTCCGGCTGCGGCAAGCCATGTCCCCCCTTTCATCATTCGCGCTCCTTTCGTCCTGCAAGCGTCTGCAATTTTCACGGCGTCCCTTTATTGAGCTCCTCGACCACCTTGCCGGTGATGTCCAGCGACGCATCGCTGTACAGGGTCATCCCGCCTTTTGTCTTCTCGAGCACCATCTGCACGCCTTGTTGTTGCGCCACCTTCGCGACCACCCGTTCGACCTTCTCCCGGAATCCTTCCATCACTTCCTTTTGCTTTTCCTGGATCTCACGATTCAACTCGTTCCCTTTCTGCTGGAACTCCATCACACGACGCTGAAACTGCTGCTCCCGTTCTTTTTTCGCATTGCCCGTGAGGACACTGGCCTGCCTCATGAGATCCTCTTCCATGCGCTTCAGTTCCTTCTCCTCCAGCTCGATCACCGCTTGGCGATTCTTGACGAACGACGTGAGCGATTCCTCCGCTTTCTTCCCCGCCGTGGTCTCCTTGAGCACCCTCACGGGATCCACCACCCCCACTTTTGCCCCAGCCTGGCCGCCTGCCCCAAGAGCGCAGCCCCAGACCGTAAGGCACAGGACTAGGGCCGGCAGCGGGAGAACCAGCCGACGGGCGATGCGCTGCCTCGCCCAACTATGCGGTGATCGCGGCATCATAAAAAGCCTTGCTCCTTGGCTTTCGCCCCGTCCGTGACCAGCACTCCGAGGCCCCTCGGATCAGAACGGTCTAGAACAGCGACCCGACCGAAAACTCGAAGACGGTCTTCTGCTCGTTCGGCCTGGGTTCCAGGTTCAAACCGTAGGCGGCGCGCAGGGGACCGAAGGGCGAGATCCACCGGCCTTCCACCCCAGCCGACTTGCGGAGGCCGCCGAGGGACACTTTTTCATTGTCGTCAAATCCCTTGCCGTAATCGAAGAACAGGACGCCGTTCAGCTTGGCTTCGGTCGAGATCGGGAAGATAAAGTCGGTATTGAAAATGAGTTCCTTCGCCGCCCCGACGAGGTATCCATCCGAGGTCACCGGGCCGGCCCGACCGAAGTAAAACCCCCTCATGGTGTTGATGCCGCCCACATAGTACCGTTCCGTCAGAGGAATCGGCTTCCCTCCTACCCCCTGAACGATCCCGTACCGGGCGCGGACCGAAAACCGCGTGTCATAGAGCAGCGGAGTGTACTTGATGGTGTCCAAGGTGACCTTGTAAAAGTTGTTCGAGCCGCCGAGGTAGGGGGTGCCCAAACTAAAATCGACGGCGCTGCGCCAGCCGCTGCGCGGATCCAGGTAGTAGTCGCGGGAGTCCCGGGACAACGACATGCGAAACCCCGTCGTGGTCTGGGTTCCAAACTGCTGTTGGATGAACGCGGGGATCGCCGTAGACACTCCGTAGACGGACCCGGGGCTGGGCGAAGAACCGAACGGGTTGAAGGAATTGAAATAGGTGTTTGGGTCACTATATTTAAGTCTCTCGGCGACGAGGGTGAAACTCCCGGCGGTGTACTCGGAAAGCCACCGTCCAAACGCGGCGGTGGCCCCGAGCTTGTCCTCGTAGAAGGTACCATACATCGTCTGCGTCTCATAGGCGTCAAGCTGGAGCGACGTCAGCGAATCCCCTACGTAGGGATTCCGGAACGTGACCAGGCCGATGCTGCGCAACTGCCCCAACTGGCCCCGGACCCGCACCATGTTCCCGCTCCCCTGCAGGTTGCCTTCCGTGATGTCCGCAATCACCGTGAGCCGGTCCAAGGTGCTGAACCCGCCGCCGATGCTGAACTGGCCCGTGGGCTTCTCCTTCACTTTGACGTCCAGATCCACCTTGTCGGGCTCCACCTGCCGCGGCAGGATCTCGACCGTTTCAAAAAAATTGAGGTTGGTGAGCCGCTGGTAGCTCCGCTTGATGGCCACCGTGTCGATGACATCCTGCTCGTCCAGCCGGATCTCGCGCCGGATCACGTTGTCCCGGGTCTTGTCGTTGCCGGTGATGTGGATCTCCCGGATCCGGATCAGATCCCCTTCCTTGATGTGGAAAATGATCGCCGCGGTCTTGGTCTGTGCATCAGGCACGACCGAGGGACTCACATCCGTGAACGCATAGCCCTTGCCGCCGTACAGTTCAGTCAAGCGGGTGATTTCATCGCGGATCTTGGCCCGCTGGAAGACTTCGCCGGAGATGATTTTCGATCCGACCCGGAGCTCCGCCTCCTCATAGACCGTATTGCCCCGGAATCCGACCTCACCGACCTGGTAGGGTTCCCCCTCCACGATCGGGAACGTCACCGTGAACCACTCCTTGTCCTCGCTCAGTTCGAGCGTCGGCGCCCCGACCTGGATATTCAAGTAGCCTTTATTCATGTAGGCTTCCTTGATCCGCTCGATGTCGTTGTTCAGTTCCTCCCGCTTGAGGATGCCCGCATCGGTAAACCGCGAGATCAGGAAGACCCATTCGCGGGTGGCCATGACCTTGAACAGCTCTTTCTTTCGAACGGCCTTCATGCCCTCGAAGACGACCGTTTTGATCTTGGCCCGATCGCCCTCTTTGACGAAAAACGTCAACCGCTTCCGCTCCTCCTCCAAGGCCTGAATGATCGGGATCACCTGCGCGTTATAGTACCCGTCCTCTTGATAGGCCAGCCTGATCTTCTCGGCGCTTTCCTTGGCCTGTTGCTGATCCAGAAAGGACTGGCTGCGGATCGTGATCTTTTCCTGGAGCTTGTCGTCGCTCAGGTTCTCGTTCCCGTCGAAGACGATCTCGGTGATGAACGGCTTCTCCCGCACCACGAACACCACGGCCACGCCGCCCGCCACCCGCTCGGCTTCGATCTGCACGTCTTCGAAAAATCCCATTTCATAGATGAGCCGGATCTGAGTCCGGATCGCCTCGCTGCTGTAGGGATCGCCGACCTTCAGCGTGAGCCGGCCGCGGATGGCGGGGTCTTCAATGCGCTTATTCCCTCGCAGCTCGATGGACTTGATCTTCACGTTGTCCTGGGCCTGCGAACGGCCCGGGGCAAGAACGAGCAGCACGACAGCCGTCACAAAGATGAGACCAATCGACAGCCTTCCCACTCGATTGGTCACTGCAGCCTTTCTGCGCGGACCAGCCGACCACTGCCTGCGGGAATCGACCTGGAAGTTTGAAGATCCGTCAGAGGACGCCGTCCGACGACGCTCACTCGAATGCAGTGTAAACTCATAGCACTGGCATCAGCCTAGGCCCGGCCTCGGCTCCTGGGATACCTTCGAGGCTTCCGCCGTTTTCTTCCAGAGGGTCCGATCAAAGATTTTGAAAAAACTGAGGAATTATAGGGGGAGACGGGAGCAATGTAAAGGAAATTTCTCCGCAGCGGCGCCAAGAAACGGCCGCGCCAGGCCTCTTCCGCATTCTTGACATTACCGCAACCTATCCCATAGTATCCATTTCTATGTCGCCTGTTGCGATCCGGAAAGCCATCATCCCGGCGGCCGGGCTCGGCACCCGCTTTCTCCCCGCCACCAAAGCCTCTCCCAAGGAAATGCTCCCCCTGGTGGACAAGCCGCTGATCCAGTACGCCGTGGAGGAGGCCGTCGCCTCCGGCATCGAGGACATCATTATCGTCACCGGCCGAGGCAAACGGGCGATCGAGGATCACTTCGACCGGTCCTTCGAGCTCGAAGAAAACCTGAAAGGCAACGGAAAATCGAAACTTTTAAGAGACATCCGGCGGATTTCAGAAGTGGCGAATTTTTGTTATGTCCGGCAACCCGAAGCCCTCGGGCTGGGGCACGCCGTCTTATGCGCCAGGCATCTGATCGGCGATGAACCTTTTGCCGTCCTGCTGAGCGACGAGGTCATTGCCGGCCCCGTGCCGGCGCTGGCCCAGCTCATCCGGGTCTATGACAAAGGGAACGGCGCGGTACTCGGCGTCAAAAAAGTGGAGCTGGCCGAAGTCAGCCAGTACGGGATTGTCGCGACCAAGCGGCTGGCCGGAGGCCTTCACCGCGTGTTGGATCTGGTCGAGAAACCGGCTCCCGCCGACGCGCCGTCCCGGCTGGCGGTCATCGGCCGTTACGTGCTCTCGCCGGACATTTTCCCGATCCTGGAGCGGACGGCCCCGGGGAAAAACCGGGAGATCCAGCTCACGGACGCCTTGCGCCAGCTCGCGCGACAGGCCCCGATCTACGCCCAGGAAATCCAGGGGCAGCGTCATGACGCGGGGGACAAGCTGGGGTTCCTCATCGCCACCGTGGACTTCGCGTTGAAGAATCCGGTCCTGGGCCCTCCGTTCGCACGCTATCTGAAACAGCTGCGCTGAAACGGCGCCGCACGCGACGGCCAGCACGTCGATCTGACAACCAGCAACCGCCCGAGAGGATTGAGCTCCATGCCATCGGAACCGACCGAACCAGACGTGCAGAACCTTGAAGTCCCCGACCAGCTTCCCTTGCTGCCGGTGCGGGACATCGTGGTCTTCCCCTACATGGTGCTCCCCCTGTTCGTCGGACGGGAGATGTCGATCAAAGCCATCGAAGCCGCGCTGGCCGGCGACCGCATGATTTTCCTGGCCACCCAGAAGGCCCTGGACGTCGAGAACCCGAAGCCGGAGGACATCCACCAGGTCGGCACCGTCGGGATCATCATGCGCATGCTCAAGCTCCCGGACGAGCGCATCAAGATTCTCGTGCAGGGCCTCTCGAAGGGCAAGGTCCAGGAATATATCCAGACCGATCCCTACTACTCAGTCCGCATCACCAAGCTGACGGAAGCCAAGCCCGCGTCGGCCTCCCTCGAAGCCGAAGCGGTGATGCGGACGGTGAAGGAGCAGTTGGAGAAGATCGTCGGGCTGGGCAAGGTGCTGATGCCGGACGTGATGGTGGTGATCGAGAACCTGGAGGACCCGGGCCGCCTGGCGGACATGGTGGCGTCCAACCTGGGACTCAAGGTGGAAGTCACGCAGGCCGTGCTGGAGGTGGAAGATCCCATTGCGCGGCTCAGGCGCATCAGCGAGATCCTGGCCAAGGAAGTCGAAGTGCTGTCCATGCAGCAGAAGATCCAGGCGCAGGCCAAAGGCGAGATGGACAAGACGCAGCGCGAGTACTTCCTGCGGGAGCAGCTCAAGGCCATTCAGAAGGAACTGGGCGAGCTGGACGAGCGGGCCGAAGAAGTCGCAGAATTCCGCAAGCGCATCAAAGACGCGAAGATGCCCGAGAAGGTGTTCAAGGAGTGCGAAAAACAGCTCAAGCGCCTGGAAAAGATGCATCCGGACACGGCCGAGTCCGCCACGGTGCGCACCTATCTCGAGTGGATGGTGGAGCTGCCCTGGAGCAAGAAGTCCAAAGACAACCTGGACATCAAAGCGGCCGCCAAGGTGCTGGACGAAGATCACTATGACCTGGAGAAGGTCAAGGAACGGATTCTCGAGTACCTGGCCGTGCGGAAACTCAAGGACAAGATGAAAGGGCCCATCCTCTGCTTCGTCGGCCCTCCCGGCGTCGGCAAGACCTCGCTCGGCAAATCCATCGCACGGGCGCTGGGCCGGGAGTTCGTCCGCATCAGCCTCGGCGGGGTGCGCGACGAGGCCGAGATCAGAGGCCACCGTCGCACCTACGTCGGCGCGCTGCCGGGACGCATCATCCAGGGCATCAAGCAGGCCGGCACGAGCAACCCGGTCTTCATGATGGACGAGGTGGACAAGGTGGGCATGGATTTCCGGGGAGACCCCTCGGCCGCCCTGCTGGAGGTGCTGGACCCGGAGCAGAACCACGCGTTCAGCGACCACTATCTGGGCGTGCCGTTTGACCTCACGGAGGTCATGTTCATCACGACCGCCAACCTCATGGATCCGATCCTCTCCGCCCTCCGGGACCGGATGGAGATCATCGAAATCCCCGGCTACACGGAAGAGGAAAAATTGGGGATCGCCCAGAAGTATCTGATCCCGCGACAGCTCAAAGAACACGGAATCACCGAAACGCACATCAAGATCGCCGACCCGGCCTTGCGCCAGATCGTGTCCCACTATACGAGGGAGGCGGGAGTCCGGAACCTGGAGCGCGAGATCGCCAACGTGATGCGGAAGGTCGCGAAGAAAGTGGCCGAAGGAAAGGTCCAGTGCTACCAGATCACGCCGGGCAACCTGAACAAGTACCTGGGGGTCCCGAAATTCCAGCCCGAGGCGGAGCAGGAAAAGGACGAGATCGGGGTGGGCACCGGCCTGGCCTGGACCGAGACCGGCGGCGACGTCCTGTACATCGAAGCCACCTCGATGAAGGGCAAGGGACAACTCACCCTGACCGGCCACCTGGGCGACGTGATGAAAGAATCGGCCCAGGCGGCGCTGAGCTACGTCCGCTCGCGGGAAACACTCCTGGGCATCAACCCGGACATCTTCTCCAAAACCGACATCCACATCCACGTCCCGGCCGGCGCCATTCCCAAGGACGGTCCCTCGGCGGGCATCACGATGGCGACGGCGCTGGCCTCGCTGCTGGCCAACATTCCGGTCCGCCGCGACGTCGCCATGACAGGGGAGGTGACGCTCCGCGGGCGCGTCCTCCCCATCGGCGGGCTCAAAGAGAAGATCCTCGCGGCCAAGCGGGCGAAACTGTCCACGGTGATCCTGCCGAAGCGGAACGAGAAGGATCTGGAGGAAATCCCCAAGCACCTGCTGCGCGGCATCCAGTTCGTCTTCGCCGAGACCATGGACGATGTCATCAAGGCGGCCCTGCGGCGTCCCTCTGGCCCCAAGTCCAAGCCAAGCCGGGTCAACGGAAGGACTCCGGCAGGTCGGTCCGGAACGAACCGGAAAATGGGCCGGACTCGGCACGGGACGCGGGGCGGCCGTTCGCGTCCCCTGGCACCGGCCGTGTAAGATGCCGGCCCGCTCTTCCGGCCCCTCCTCGGCCAGCCGTCTGAGGGAGTTCGCGCTGATTGCAGACCTCAGCCGCCGCTTCGGCCGGACGGGCCGATCGGTGCTGTGCGGCATCGGAGACGACGCGGCGGTCATCCGCCCAACGCCCGGATATTTGTCGTTGCTGACGACCGACCTGCTGGCCGAGGGCATTCACTTCGACCTCGCCACCGCGACCTTCGAGGATATCGGCTATAAGGCGGCGGCCGCCAACCTGAGCGACATCGCCGCCATGGGCGGGATTCCACAACATCTGCTGGTTTCGCTGGCGATTCCGGCCGGACGCACTTGGTCCGAGATCCAGCGCCTCTACCGGGGCCTGATGGCAGCCTGCAAACCTCACAGGGTCGAGCTGATCGGAGGGGACACGTCGGCGTCTCAGCGAGACCTGTTCCTCAGCATCACGCTGACGGGCATCGTACCCCCCAAGCAGGTCTTGACGAGGGACGGGGCGAAGGTCGGCGATCTTCTCTACGTCACGGGCACCCTGGGCGACTCGCTGGCAGGGCTCGACCTGCTCACGATCCGCGGCAAAAAACGGCCGTCAGCCGGGCGCCGCAGGCCGGGACCGGAACCACCTGGCACGCGCTACCTCATCGGCCGGCATCTGCACCCAAGTCCGCGGATCGCGGTCGGACGAACCTTGGCCTCGCACAATCTGGCCACGGCCGCCATCGATCTCTCGGACGGACTGTCCGGGGACCTGGCTCATCTGTGTGAACAGAGCGGCGTCGGTGCCGAGGTCCAGGCCACGGCCCTGCCCCTCTCACCGGCCTGCCGTGCGTACGCCGCCGCCTGCCGCACCGATCCGGTCCGCCTGGCCTTGACCGGAGGGGAGGACTATGAGCTCCTCTTCACGGTCGCCCCTCGAAACCGCGCGAGGCTGGAACGAGTAGGCCTCCGCCTCGGCTGCAGATTGGGCTGCATCGGCGTCATCCGGCCGAAAGCCTCCGGGCTCCGCCTGAGAGATGAAAAAGGAGCCTTACAAGAGCTCGCGATCACCAGCTATCAACAGTTTCAGAACAGGCCGATGCCGTTGTAACAGGCGCATGATTTCGCTCGCTCAGATCCGCTCGCAATTGACCCGGATTCTTCATCTGAAGGAATCCCCCCACCGCACCGCCCTGGCCTTCGCCGCGGGAGTCTTCATCGCCTTCTCGCCGATTTATCCTCACACGCTTCTAGTGGTTTTCTCTGCCTGGGCCTTCCGGCTCAATTTCCTCGTGCTCTTAGCCGGCGCCTCCATCAACAATCCTTGGACGATCGTGCCGATTCTGGGCGCGACCCTGTGGACGGGCCTCCGGCTCATGGGCATACCTGAGGCTCCGTCGTTGAGCTGGAGCGATCTGAGCTTTGCGTCCATCTACAATCAGGTGCTGCCTTACGCCGTCCCCTTTCTGGTCGGAGCAGCGGCCCTCAGCTTGCTGGGGGCCGCACTTTGCTACCCGGCCGCCTACTTCCTGATCTCCAAATACCGAAAAATCCACGGCCACGCGGTGCAGGAGCCATTGCCACCGGGAACAGGTCTGGGCTAAGATCAACCAGGAAGTGCTCCATGAAACCCCGACATCTTGATCCCGGCGCCCCGTACGACGGGTTGGCGCTGATCGCCGACCCGATCCACGAGTACATCTCCTTCACGGTGCCGTACGCCACCCCCGATCCTTCCGAACGGACTGAAAAGGACCTCATCGACTCGCCGTGGGTCCAGCGTCTGCGCTACATCTCGCAGCTGCAAAGCGCCCGCTGGGTCTATCCCTCGGCGGAACACAGCCGGTTTCAGCACTCGCTGGGCGTCATGCACGTGGCGGGCCGCTTCGCCCGTCACCTCTACCCCTCGCTGGTCACGGTCGTGCCGGATCTTCCTTCTCTCCACTATATTGAAGAACTGCTCCGCGTCACGGCGCTGGTGCACGACATCGGCCATGGTCCTTTCTGCCACTTCTTCGACGAAAATTTCCTGGAGCAGTTCGACCTGACGCACGAACGGATCGGACAGGTCATCATCCGCGAGCACCTGGGCAAGATCATCCGAAAAATTCGTCGCAGCCCGCACGGCTCCTTCCTGCCCGGCGAACAGCTCGACCCGGAACATCTCGCGTTTCTGATCTTGAAGGATCCGGAAAAGGACAGCTCGCGCTACCCCAAGTGGCTGGCCTTCCTGCAGCCGGTCATCGGGGGCATCTATACCGCGGACAATCTGGACTACGTGCTGCGGGACTCCTACATGTGCGGGGTGGCGGTGGGCCCTGTGGACCTCACCCGGCTCATCCACTACACCCTGATCACCGAGAAGGGCCTGACGATCCACCGCACCGGCCTCCCCGCCCTCCAAATGTTCCTGACCACCAGGCTCTACCTCTACTCGAACGTCTACTACCACCGGACGACCAGAGCCATCGACATCCACCTCAGGGAAATTTTTCACGACACGATGGGCTATCTCTTCCCCCACAACCCGCTGGACCGGATGGATGACTACTTACACCTCACCGACTGGTCGCTCATGGAAACGGTGCGGCGCTGGCCCAAGGAGAAAAGCCCCAGAAAACGGGCGCTCGGGCTGGAATGGGTGCGCATCCTCGGGAGGGACGTCAAGTGGAAGATGGCTTACAACGCGGTGCTGCCGACGAGAGGCGACGAACGGGGGCGGACGTTCATGGACCGGCGCACGATCGAGGAACGCATCAGGCAGGCCCTGCCGACGGGCTTGAAACAGTTGGATTTCCGGGTGGACATGGCCAACCAGGATCCCCGCCCCATCAACCTCCTGAACATGGGGGAGTTTCAGATCTACGTGTATGATCCCGCCACAGGCCAGGTCTCGAAAGAGGCCCTGAAGGAATTCTTCGACTATCTTCCGGCGCGGATCGTCCAGTTCCGTATCTTCGCCAAGGATCACAGCGCCGACGCGGAACTGGCCCGCGCGGCCGAGAAGGTACTCGGCTCGGATGGCCACAGCATCAAGACCAACGTCTGATCCGGGCTCCCCTCTTCTCTTTCAAGAGGGACGGCTAGTTCGTATCCAGCCCTTGCGAACCTTGCCTGAGCTCCGAAACCGGATTCGTGAGGACATAGTTGGGGTCCTGGCCGGTTTCCCACGCATCATCAAGCCGCCCCCCATACCCCCACCCGCGCATGTAGAGGGCCCCCAGAATCGGCTCCGATCCTTTCCTGCCGACCGGCGGCACCTCAAACCGGGGGACCGTCGCGTTGGAGACCCGTCCCACCACGGTCAGTCTCGCCCAGTTTCGATAGTCTTTGGGCAACCCTTGCAGGTCCGCCATGACCCAGTAATGGCCGGACTCGGACTCGATGTGTGTCGCGTCCCGATGCGGCTCATGGTCCTCATCCAGCGGACGGTTCCTGATCCAGAGCCAGATGCGACCATCGGCCCGCTTCTCCTCGACGATGACGCCGCCTAAAATGACCACCTTGCCCTTGTAGGCCTCCGGATGATCGGTCAGCGTCGTCAGCGTGACGCCCGGCTCCGCCTGCTGGACGAATTTGCTGGGGACCGTACTGGTCCAGGCACAGCCGGCGCTGAGCATCAGCCCGATCAGCAGCGCGCTCCAGCGGAGTCCCGGGAACGAAGCCGAATCCTGATTGCCCCTATCGGTTCTCATCACCACGGCACGCTCCATGCCCGTCGCCTCATCGGGTCGTACGGGCTCGCACTCGTCAACCATGCTCGGGGTTCTTGGCGTCAAGTGGGAGGAACAGCTTGGTTGCGCTCCCAAGCACTTTCACGCCGGCTATAGGCGCCCGGCTCCTGCCCCACCATCGTCCTTGCGGGCTCGGCTAGGGCGCCGCAGCCGTGAGGCCATCCAAGGGAAGCCGGATCAGGGAATAGGGATTCACCCGGGCCCCGTTGAGGCGGACGCCCCAATGGAGGTGCGGTCCCGTGGCCCGACCGGAGGCCCCCACTTTCCCGATCACCTGCCCGCGCTTGACCCTGGCCCCGTCCTCCACCGTAATCTCGGACAGGTGGAAATACATGGAATAGAGCCCGAGGCCATGGTCCACGAACACCCCCTTGCCGGAGAAAAAGTGGTCCACGGTCAAGCGGGTGACCCCGTCGTTCATCGCCACCACCTCGGTGCCCTCCGGGGCGGCGATATCCTCGCCATTGTGGGGATTGCGCGACTGGCCGTTGATGATTCTAACGCGGCCGAAGGCTCCGCTGACGGCTCCGCTCACCGGTTCGATGAAGCGACCCTGCCAGAACCGGTCCCTGGAGACCGTCTCCAGCACCACCCTGACCTGCTCCTGCTCGGCCTTGACGCGCACCAAACTCTCCTCGTCCAAATCCACCTTGTCCTTGGGCAGCGTGAGGCGCTGGACCGGATACTTTTCCTTCATCACCAGCACGTTGTAGCTCAACTTCTTCCGTCCATCCGGATAGGCCACCTCCACCGCCAGCTCGTGCGTGCCCGCGGCATCCTGCAGATCGATGCCCAGCAAGCCGACGTACGCAGACCGGTCGGGGAAGAAGGGCACCGCGCGACCCAGGAATCGACCGACCACCTCGCTCGGCTCCCCCGTGACCGGCACCTTCACCACCAGCACCTGCCCCTGCTTGCCGCTGTACTGCCCGTCGGTCCCGCGGAGATCCCGGGGGGAGCCGGGCAGGAGCTCGACCGGAAACACGCTCGCCAAGAGCACCACGGCGAAGATCGCTCGCAAATCCGACCGGCTTTTTCCGCGAGGCATGGCCGCGACCTCCTGCCCCATTATCGGTAGAACCGCAACCCGGACACCTGCGAGACCAGCTCCTCCACCCGGCGGTTGACCGCGCTGAAGGGATCCATGCAGAGGATCGTTTCCTCCCAGTATCCGTTGAGCTTCAGATAGGTCCAGTCTACCGTGTAGGACCGGTTCTTGGCCCGGGCGAACCGGATGAAGTCGCCCCGCACCTTGGCCCTGGTGGTCTGCGGCGGCACGGACATAGCCCGCTCCACCGCCCCCTCGTCTACGATCCGTTCGGTCATGCCGCGGGACTCCAGCAAGTAGTAGAGTCCGCGCGTCCGCTTCACATCGTGATACTGGAGGTCCATCAAAAAGACCCTCGGATCGTCCCACCCGCAGCCCTTCTTGTCCACGAACGACTGGATGAGCAGCTTCTTGCTCACCCAATCGACCTCGCGGTGGAGCTGCATCGGGTCGTCCTCCAGCCGGTCCAGCACGTCGGCCCACTTCGCCAGCACGTCGTCCATGACCGGGTCATGCGCCCGGACGCCCAGATATTCCTGCGCCCGGTCCAGATACGCCCGCTGGACCTCAATCGCGCTCATCTGCCGGCCGTCGTCCAGCTTGACCTTTTTCTTGAGCGTGGGATCCCGCGAGATCTCGCGGATGGCCTTCACCGGATCTTCCAGCTCCATGCCCGTGACCGTGTAGCCGTCCTCGATCATGGACAGGACCAGC
The DNA here is from genome assembly GCA_964552455.1 of uncultured Nitrospira sp. Classification (GTDB taxonomy): domain Bacteria; phylum Nitrospirota; class Nitrospiria; order Nitrospirales; family Nitrospiraceae; genus VGXG01. Next base: position 5,662 of record CAZKHY010000005.1, on the reverse strand, counting down.
GCCGCGGTCCCCACCTTCAGATACGTGGCGTATTCCGACATGTTGGAATCCCCGACGATGATGTGGAGTCGGCGGTACTTCTCCGCATCGGCGTGGGGCTCGTCCCTGGTATTGATGATGCTCCGCGACGACGTCGTCGAGGACGAGGTCTTCTCGTGGATGTGCTGGGCTCGCTGCGAGATGAAGTATTGGGGCTTCCCCGAGACCTTCAGCACCTTGCCCGAGCCGGAATAGACTTGGCGGGTCACGAAGAAGGGGATGAGCTGTTCGGTCACTTTCCAGAAATCCACGTCCCGTCGCATCAGGTAGTTTTCGTGGCACCCGTACGTATTCCCCAGCGAGTCCGTGTTGTTTTTGAAAATATAGATGTCCCCCGAAAGCCCCTCTTCCCGGAGGCGCTCCTCGGCCGCCGGCAAGCAGGCCTCCAGCAGGCGCTCGCCGGCCTTGTCGTGCACGACCAGGTCCAGGATGCTGTCGCACTCGGGCGTGGAATATTCCGGGTGGCAGCCCGTGTCCTGATAGAAGCGGGCGCCGTTGACCAGAAACGCGTTGGAGGGCCAGCTGTTGGGGATCAGCCCCTCGAAGATATAGCCGAGCACCTTCTCCATTGGGAGGTAGATGCGCCCGTTCGGCGAGAAGATCAGGCCATACTCGTTCTCAAGGCCGAAGATACGCTGATGCATCGGAATACGACGGCTGGTGGTTATGGAATGCCTTCAGCATACACCCCCACACGGGGTTCTTCAACTTCGAGGCCGATTTCGACGGGACGACGGGGGGCGATCGCTCAGGCAAGAATCTGGCGGGATTCGGCCGGAGGAATGCGGCGGAATTTTCGACCGGCGCGGGTGCGATCCAGCGCCGCGACTTCGAGCCCCTCGAGGGGCAGTTTCTGGTTCGTGATGCTCTCCAGCGCCGAGACGCAGAGGGAGAGGGCCTCCTTCAGGGTCGGCGGGCCGTTCTTGTACCGTTCCTTGAGGAAAACCTGGATCGCCTCGGACCGTCCGCCGATCGCGGCATAGCCCCGCTCGTCGAAGATGCTGCCGTCGAACGAGATGCGGTACATCTCGTTCGGATGTCCCGGCGCCCCGACCTGCGCGACCAGGATTTCCACCTCCAGCGGCTTGATCTCCTGGCTGAAGATGGTTCCCAGGCTTTGGGAATAGCCGTTGGCCAGCGAGCGGGCCGTGACGTCCTCACGGCTGTACATGAACCCTTTCAGGTCCGCGTGCCTGATGCCGGCCTTGCGCAGGTTCTCGAACTCGCTGTACTTGCCGGCCCCGGAAAAGGCGATGCTGTCGTAGATTTCAGAGATTTTGTAGAGGGACGCGCTGGGATTGTCGGCGACCAGCAGGACCCCGTGCTCGTACTCCATGGCGATGATGGACCGACCCTTGGCGATGCCCTTTTTGGCATACTCCGCCTTGTCCTGCATCATCTGTTCGGGGGAAACGTAGTACGGCAAGGGCATGGCTAGTCTCCCTTCCTGCGCGTTTCGATCAGGGCCGCATAGACCGATCCGATGCGCGACTCTTCGATGTCCGTGATGCCCGACGCGCCGACCAGCTTGGCCGTCGGATAGATGCCCCGCACGAGATCCGGCCCCCCGGTGCCGACATCCTCTTCGGCCGCGTTGTAGAGCGCGAGCAGGGCGACGCGGAGCGCCTCGTCTTCGGCCAGGTCCTTCCGGAAATGCTCTTTCATCGTCGTCCGCGCGTCCTTGCCGCCGGACCCGATCGCGTGGTAGTCGGATTCCTCGTAGCGGCCGCCCGTGATGTCGTATTTGAAAATCCGCCCCTCGGCCCGCTTGAGGTCGTACCCGACGTAGATCGGCAACACGACCAGCCCCTGAAACACCATCGGGAGGTTGGCCTTGACCATCTGGCCGAGCTTGTTGGCTTTCCCCTCGCAGGACAACTGGATCCCTTCCAGCTTCTCGTAATGTTCCAGCTCGGTCTGGAAGAGCTTGGCCATCTCGATGCAGGGCCCGGCGGCGCCGGCAATGGCCATGGCCGAGTGCTCGTCGATCGTGAACACTTTCTCCATCCGTCGGCCGGCGATCTGATAGCCCTCGGTCGCCCGCCGATCCCCCGCGATCAGGACCCCTCCCCGGTACTTGATCGCCAGCACCGTCGTGCCGTGGGTCACGGGCGGGACCTGCGCGCCCCGGCCATCCTCACGCAGCGGCGACGGGGCGACCGGCGCCCACCCCCGGGCGGCCGGCATGAGATCCGGACGTTGCTGGGCCAGGTAGTCGAAAAAACTCGATCCGTAGTCGTCGGGAAACAGCGGCACAGCTCGTTTCTCCTTCAATCAATCCCGTCTCTGCCGGTGGACATCGGACACGCATCAGGCGGAGAAGCGGGCGGCGTGAATGGCCAGGGCGGTCAGGCGGTCAGCTTGGCAAGCAACGACTCCGCCGAGTCGGACCCCTCCAGCAGCTCGCGCGTGAGGGACTCGGTTCCGCGCAACGGCTCCATCAAGGGAATCTTCTTGATCGTGGTGTTGCCCACATCGAACAACACCGACGTCCAGCTTCCCGCATAGACCTGCCGGGGAAACTTCTTGAGACAGTGGCCCCGGAAGAACGCGCGGGTTCCGGTCGGCGGGGTCTGTTCGGCCCGGAGGATTTCGTTGTCCTGGACCAGCCGGTCGATCAGGTTGCTGCGCTCCAGCGTGTAGTACAGCCCCTTGTCGGGACGGACGTCGTGGTACTGGAGATCCAGCAGCAGCACCCGCGGATCGCTCCAGCCGCACCCCTTCCGCTCCATGTACGACCGCATCATCTGGCGCTTGGCGACCCAGTCCAGTTCCCGGACCAGCAGCACGGGGTCCCGCTCCAGCTTGTCCAGCACTTCCTCCCATCGCACGAGGACGTCCTTGGTGACCTGCGTCAGCTCGTGGCAGGCGAAGTAGTCCATGGCGGTCTTGAGGTAGGCGCGCTGGATGCCGATGGCGGACGTCACGCGGCCGTCGGCCAGCTTCAGCGTCCCCTTCATGTCCAGGTCGCGGGAGACGTCCTTGATCGCCCGCACCGGATCGTCCAGGTCCAGTTTGGGAAAGTCCACGCCGGCCTCGACCATCTCCAGCACGATCGCCAGCGTGCCCACCTTCAGATAGGTGGAGAGCTCGGCCATGTTGGCGTCGCCCACGATGACATGCAGCCGGCGGTATTTCGCCGGATCGGCGTGGGGCTCGTCGCGGGTGTTGACGATCGGCCGCTTGACCATCGTGTTCAGGTCCACCAAACACTCGAAAAAATCGGCACGCTGGGAGATCTGGTAGTCCGCGGACCTCGTCTGGTTTTCCGCCCCCACCTTGCCGGCCCCGGCGTAGATCTGCCTGGTCACCAGGAACGGCACCAGCACCTGGACGATCCGGTCGAAGGGGACGGAGCGGGCGATCAGGTAGTTCTCGTGGTACCCGTAGCTGTTGCCCTTGCCGTCCGAATTGTTCTTGTAGAGAAGGAATTTTTCTCCGCCCCGTTCTTTCGCCAGGGCCTGCAGGCAGGCGGCCATGATCCGCTCGCCGGCCCGCTCGAACGCGACCAACTCGCGGGCGTTCGTGCACTCCGGCGTGGAATATTCCGGATGCGCACCGTCCACGTAGAGGCGGCCGCCGTTGGAGAGGAGCTTGTTGAGGAGGCGGTTGTAGTCGGGACCGGGCCGCTCGCGCTCCCCTTCCACTTCGAACCCGCGGGCATCCAGCAGCGGGTTCTCGTTCTCATAGTCCCAGATGGCCTGCGGGGACGGCAGGCCCGGATAGTGCCCGATCAACTGGATGGAATTGGACACGGGATCGAGGGCGTCGGCCTCGCGGGCCGCAATGCCGAACTCGGTTTCCGTCCCCAAGACCCGCGATAAGAGCATCGTCTCGATTCCTGCTCAGCGTTTAGAAATAATGCCCGGTGCTGATCGTCTCGATCCGCCTGGATTCGGTGGAGCCGGCCGTGATGGTCCGGACGTGGACGATTTTCTCGCCCTTCTTGCCGGCGATCTTGGCCCAGTCGTCCGGGTTCGTGGTGTTCGGCAGGTCCTCGTGCTCCTTGAACTCATCCCGGATCGCGCGGAGCAGGTCGTCCGCTTTGATCCCCTTCTCCTGGACCGCGATCGCCCGCTTGATGGCGAACTTCTTGGCCCGGGACACGATGCCTTCGATCAAGGCGCCGCTGGCGAAATCCTTGAAGTAGAGAATCTCCTTTTCGCCGCTCGCGTAAGTGACTTCCAGGAATTTGTTCTCCTCGCTCGTCGCATACATCGCGTCGACCGTCATGCCGACCAGCCGGTCCACGAGCACGGCGCGATCCCCTCCGTGACGCTCGATCTCCTCCTGAGCGAAGGGAAGGTCCTGGGTCACGTATTTGGCGAAAATCTCGCGCGCGGCGGACGCGTCCGGCCGCGAGATCTTGATCTTGATGTCCAGCCGGCCGGTCCGGAGCACGGCCGGGTCGATCAGGTCCTGCCGGTTGCTGGCCCCGATCACGATCACGTTGCGGAGACGTTCCACCCCGTCGATTTCAGACAGGAACTGCGGGACGATCGTGGACTCGATGTCGGAAGAGATGCCGCTGCCGCGGGTCCGGAACAAGGCGTCCATCTCGTCGAAGAACACGATGACCGGATTCCCGTCCGCCGCCCGCTCCTTGGCCTTCTTGAACACCTCGCGGACCTGCCGCTCAGACTCGCCCACGTACTTGTTCAAGAGCTCGGGCCCCTTGACGTGGAGGAAGAAGCTGCGGACCTGCTTGCCGGTGAGGTGGCCGAGTTTCTTGGCGATCGAGTTGGCCACCGCCTTGGCGATCAACGTTTTGCCGCAGCCCGGGGGGCCGTAGAGCAGCACGCCCTTGGGCGGGCTCAGTTTGTGCTCCGCGAACAGGTGCGGGTGGAGGAACGGCAGCTCGACCGCGTCGCGGACCTGCTCGATCTCCTTGGCCAGCCCGCCGATGTGGTCATAGTCGACGTCCGGCACCTCCTCCAGGACCAGTTCCTCGGCTTCGGACTTCGGTAGTTTCTCGATGACGTAGCCGGACCGTGGATCGTAGAGCAGGTGGTCCCCGACGCTGAGCCGCTCCACGAGCAGAGGCTCGCCGAGCTCCGCGACTTTCTCCTCGTCGAAATGCAGCGTCACGAGCGCGCGCCTTCCTTCGAGCAGGTCCTTCAGGCGTACCACTTCCCCCTGCCCGTCGAAACCGCGGGACTCGATGACGTTGAAGGCCTCGTTGAGGACCACCTCCTGCCCCTTGCGCAACTCCTTCGCTTTGATCGAAGGATGGAGGCTGACCTTCATTTTGCGGCCCGAGACGTAGACGTTCGCCGTCCCGTCGGTATTGAGGCTGGAGAAGATCGCATAGGTGGAGGGCGGGGCGGTGAGCTTGTCCACTTCCGTGCGCAGCGCTTCGATCTGCGCTTTGGCGGCCTGGAGCGTGGCGCTCAGCTTCTCGTTCTGCTTGTGAGCTTGCTCGAGTTGATAGCGAGACTGGTGGAGCTGGCGCAGGTCTTCCTCCATGGACTGGATCTGGATGCGCAGTTTCTCCACCTCGCGGAGATGATCGTCGCTTTTTTTCACGGGATCCGACTCTCCGTCCGACAGCCGTTCGGTGAGTTTCTTGACGGAATCGCGGAGGGTAGTGAGCCGACCCGGGCTCCTCTTTGACTCGGCCATG
>CAZKHY010000004.1:26421-51521 GCA_964552455.1 uncultured Nitrospira sp. | reverse complement strand
CGTCTTCAAGAACTGCACGATGGACCGGTGCCGGTTCTATTACAGCGGCGGCCCCTACGAACTGATCGACACGCACATCACCAACTCGCAACTGATCCTCAATCAGCCGGCCAAGAACATTTACTCGGCGATTCAGATTTTCAAGATGAAATCCCCCGGCTCCACGATCGCCTCGGACTAGCTTCTCCGTTTCCCTCCAGCAGCCCCTGCGGTTCCTTATTGGATCGGGACGTTCACCGCCTGCTTCACGATGGGGATCGGCTGAAAGACGGGGTCCTGCGCCCCTTTCGACGACTCCGCCTCAATGCGCTGCAGGAACGCCGGCGGCCCCGTCACGGGCGCGTAACTCAGCGAGGCCTCCACGTCGAACGATCTCGTGTCCTTGGGCGTGGGGAAGGTGAAGGTTTCCACGCGGATTTCTTCCGGCTTGAGGACGGTGTCCTCCAGCACCTTGACGGCCATGAAGTCGAAGGACGTCTTCTGGCCCTTGGCGTCGGCAAAAACTCGCCCGTAGACCCGCTGTTCGGCAAAGACGGTTTTCAGGTTTTTGCCCTTGATCGCCAAGTCGAGCACCACCTTGGCCCAGGCCGGATGGGTCGTGGGCAGGTTGTGCGGAACCAGGCTCTGGACCTTCACCGTCACTTTCGTCTGATCCCCCTTCACCGAGGTTTCCACCTCCAGCTTGGCCGCCTCCTGCCGCAGCTTGCCGATCCGCCCGGGGAAGGTATGGTTGGCCACCTTGCGCTTGTTCTCCCCGTTGGCGGACTCGCCGACCTGCTCCGGCATGTGGCAGGTCTGACATTCCTTCCCGGACTTGACCGCTTTGCTACTCTCCCACCCTCCCAGCAGATCGTTGGCCCTCCCCAAGTTGGCCGCCGCCGGGACCGACAGGTGGCAGTTCATGCAGAGGTCCGATTTTCTGAAGAGGTCCAGTTCCAGCGACTGATGGGCCAAGTTCTGGACGAAATCCTTGTAGGGGCCGAACAGGGTTTTCCCCGGCTCATACTTGGGCACCGGCGGGTGGCTGGCCCGGTCCACCTGCTTGATCAGGTGGCATTGCGTACAGCCCACCCCGTCGATAGCCGGATCCCCCGACTGGACCTGGGACACGAAAGTCTGGACTTGATCGACAAACTCGTTCACGTGGGGGGCATGGCACCGAAAGCAGAGCGCCTTGTCCTTGCTGCCTGCAAAGGCCAGGTACTCCTCCAGCGAAGCTCTGAAGGCAGGCGAGTGAATGGACCGGGAGAGGGGGGAGGCTTCCCATTCCTCAAAGACCCGCTCGTGGCAACGTTTGCACTTGTTGGAGTTCGGAAAGACCTTCTCCAGGGATCCCTTTGATTTCGCCGGCTCCTGCGCCCGACCGAGCGGATCCGTCCCCCAGACAACCGTGAGAGCCAGCACCGCCAGCCCCACGGCGACAGCCTTTCCCTTCGCCTCCGGTCTCCTCACAGCTCCCCGCGTCTCCTTCTGGTGCCCGGCTTAGAGCGCCTTGGTGCGGAACGTCAGCACGCGCGCTTGCGTATATTCCTGAATCAGCCTCGAGGCCGTGGTGCGCTCCTGCTCGGTCGCGAGCGTCGCCAGATACCGCTCCTTCAGTCCCGGCTCCGGCTCCGGGATGAGCGCATAGGTCAGGAGCGCCTCGACGCTGGCCGGAACGGCGCCAGCCGGAACGGCGGCGGTGAACGGAACCCGTTTGGTGGTGCCCCCTCGCACCAGAGGTTCCGGAATCGGCCCTCGAAGAATCTGGTCGAAGGGCAGACCAAACCGTTTCTGTTCCGTAGCCAGGACCTGTCCCTTGGCATCCTTGACCGTGATCGTCACGAAGTATTGTTTCAAGACCGGATCTCCGTCGGGGAAACTATGAGGGAGGCTCCCGGTTCGGACGAGCACCGTCCCCTCCACCGCGGTGGAAGCTTTCTTGGCTTCGATGTCGACGCGTGGCATCCATTCAGCCTGCAGGTTTCGATTTTTCAGCATGATGCCGGGGATGACGACGCCACGAAACCAGTGCCGTCCGATCGAGCGGGTCATGGACCCGCGCTTGGAAGTCGAGCTGCCGGTCGAGGGTTCCATATGACAGTCCTGGCAAATGGTCCCTTGCAGAATTTCACCGGGCAGATCGCGACGGGTGACATCCTTGACCTTGTCAAAATGGCAGGACGTACAGTAGTTGGCCCCCCGAAACAGATCGGATTGGCTGGAGGGATGGACCAGGTTTTCCTCCGGCTCCGCGTAGGGACCGTACAGCACCTTGCCCGCCTGGATCTTGAACGTGGGCGGAGGGGCCGCCTGGTCCGCCACGCTGCCGATCAGGTGGCAGGACGCGCAACCGATCCCTTCGACTTGCACCTTCCCGGAGAGGACCTGCCCCGTGATCTTCTCCGTATGCTGGGGGAAAACCGTCACGGCCGGCGCATGGCAGGACAGACAGCGGGTCTTCTGCTCGGCCGTCGGATTGGTCTGGAGCCAGAGGCCCAGGACCGTCCGGAAGACAGGCGACTCGAGCGCGGTGCCATGGAGCAGAGCCGCGTCCACGCGGCCAAAGGTCTTGAGGTCAGGGGTCTGCTCCCGCATCCCCTTCCATTCTTCGTAATGTCGGTCATGGCACTGTTTGCAATCTTCCGACCGGATGAAGACTTGCTCGATCTGTTCGACCCACGGCGGCGCCTGTCCATCCGCCTTTTGGGCCACCGCCCGACCCTGGTCCAAAGCGGTTTCCCCGACCAGCCAGGCGAGCAGGGTTCCGCCGACCAGCAGTATGACTCTCCCCATGCCTGCTCCCCCGCAAGTCGGTGCCGCGCCGCCTAGTCCTTCACGATGCGCACAAAATGAAAGTTCACCAACCCGCCCACGCCCTGAACTTCCGGGTCGGCCGGTTCATAGGTGCCGACCGTGAAGTTTTCCGTCAGCAAGGCGCGCTTCAAGGCCCGGCCGAAATCCAGCATGGTGCGGACCTCGACCTTGTCGATCTCCTTGATCACCGCCCGCACCTTGATGCCAGCCAGGTCGGCGGGGGTGCCTCCGATCACCTCGAAGACCACCACGCCTTCCGGTTTCTGCATCTTGAGTTCCTTCTGGATCTCCTCGTCAACGGAACCGACCACGATGCCGAACTGTTCCCCGAGACGCACCGCTTCCGCTTCCGTCATTTCGGCATCGGTGGCGGCCGCCAGCCAGCCCGGGAACAGGACGAGGCCCATCGCCACAAGACACACGAAAAAAGCCCTACCACCCGGGAAGGCTTTTCGTTCTCCGTCCAAGTCAAGCAGCCGCGTCGCTCCCATTTGCGTTCCACGCTTGCAGGGCGCATGGCCCCCTGCGGGACCCGCGGCAGCCAGCCGTGGCCACCTCACAGTTTCGCCGCAGGGTCAATCGACAGTTGAAACCAGGGAGCCACTGCCTTCTGCCCGTTGCGTTCCTTGTTCTCTCCGTTCCAGACCGCAAACGAAATAGTCTGAATACGGCCCGGCTCCAGCCTGGCTTCGTTTTCCTGGTCGGTGCTGGCCAGCGGCCTCCTGATGACCACGCGCCATTGCCCGTCTTTCCAGGTGGCCTTCCCCTGAACCCTCCCCTGCAACTGTTTGCTGGTCAAGGTGCTGAACCCCCCGCCGACGAGGTCCTCAACGGAAGAAGCCCGCCGGGGAATGACCTCGAACCGGCGCACTTCCCCGCCCTCTCCCTTGCGTTGCTCCATCGCTTTGGCCGCCCGGCGGTCGATGTCGCTCTGCCAGTCGGCTTTCCAATGCCAGATGTTGATGTAGTGGTCCAACTGCCCCATGCAGAAGAAGGCGGGGGCATCGCCAAGCGGAAGCCCGATCGCCACCCCGTCACGGAAGGTCCCCGGCGTCAGGCGATCGTTCTTGGTATTGTCCTGCCACTCGAGGAGGAAGGCGATGTCGGTTCCGTTGTGGACCGACCGGACTCCGAGCGCGCGTGCGCTCGGCTCGGGCCACACGGGCCTGGTGATGACCTGACCGCTGAGCGGCAGTATCAAGGGAGGGATCTTGTCCCAGGCCTGGTCCTCCGGCGAAACTGGGATATCGCCGGAAACAAGGTGGGACCTGATGAACATCCCTTCAGAGCTGACGACGGGAATGCCCAACCACCCAAGAACCAGCGCGCCGACCAATAATCCGGATAATAGAGGGATGATGGAACGAGACCCGCGCATCGATCGTGCCATTCCGAAGCCCCATAATCACGCGCTCACTGCTCATCAGACGTAGGCACCCACTCCCTGTTATCGTTATACGCCGAACCCGCCATGCCGGAGGACTACCACAGTTTGGCCCGTCTGATCTTGTTTTCCCCGCGTTCGCAAATATAGAGAAACCCCTGAGAGTCCAGGGCAAGCCCGACCGGTGCGTTGACCACCGCCTCCACCGCCCGGTGGCCGTCCCCGTGCTTGATCTGGCCGGCATCCTCCTTCGCCACAAACCGGGCCGCACCGCAGCCCCCCATGTTCTTATCCTCGTAGCCGCTGTCCCCGTTGCCGGCCACGGTGGTGATGATGCCGGTCTGGGCGTCAATTTTTCTGACCCGGTGGTTCATGGTGTCCGAGACGTAGAGGTTGTCCCAGGGGTCGAAGACCACCCCCTCGGGAGCGTGCAGCATCGCCTTCACAGCCGGTTTGTCGTCCCCGTCGTACCCGTACCGGCAGACCCCGGCCACGGTGGAAATGACGCCCGTGTGCTGGTCGATTTTCCGGATGCGGTTGCTGCCCTTATCCACGACGCAGACGTTTCCGTGACTGTCCAACGCCATCCCCACCAAGTCGTAGAGCCTCGCTTCCACCGCGGGCCGGCCGTCATCGAGGTAGAGGGACAGATCCAGCCCATCGGAACACTCCGGCCGCAGCCAGCCGTGGTCGTCGCTGAAATCGATGCCGATGGAATCCCCGGAGAGCACGACCAGATTCCTGGCGACCAGCGGTTGCTCCCGCACATCATCGTCGGCCGTCCATGTGCCGGCGATCGTGGTCACCAGGCCGGTCCTGGGATCATAGCGGCGGACGCGGTGGGCCTGGGTATCCGCAATGTACAGGACATCGTCCCGATCAAACGCGATGGCGGCCGGATAGGTCAGGTTCACTTCCAGGGCCGGCCCGTCCCCATTGAACCCGAACTGCCCCGTTCCAACGACCGTCGTGATGACGCCGGTTTCGCGATCGACCTTCCGGATCCGGTTGCTGCCTGAGTCGCAGATGTAGAGGTTATTCTGGGAGTCGAAGGCGACGCCGAGGGGAAGATAGAGTCCCGCCTCGCTGCAGGGGCCCGAGTCACCGCTGTAACAGGTTTCGCCGATCCCGGCGAAATTGTGCAGCGTGCCTTCCTTCACATCGATGCGCCGGACGCGATCGGACCCGGACTCTGCGAAATAGAGATACCGCTCTTCCTTGTCCAGCGCCAGATGGTGGGGGAGCGGAATGCCGGCCTTGACCGCCCGCTTGCCATCGCCGGTGCTCCGGGCCTTTCCGTTCCCGGCAAAGGTCTCAATGTATCCGACGGCCAGTTCTACGTCCGTACCCATACACGTGTGCCCCTCTTCCAGCGGCAGGCCGAGGCCGCATCCGGTCCCTTACGCCTTAGACGACGGCGGCGCGGTCATCGCAGGCTGCTCTTGCGCCGCCGGTTCAACCGGGGGCGGTGCAGCCGCACCCTGCGCGGGAATTTGCGCCGGCTGCCCCTGCGGAGCGGCCGACATTTGGGCTTGGGCCTCCGCCTCGATCGCATCCGCCTCATGCACCGACTTTTTGAATCCCTTGATGGCCTTGCCCAATCCTTCGCCCAACTGGGGCAACTTGCCCGCGCCGAAAATAATCAAGACGATCACCAGAATCAGAATCAGCTCGGTAAATCCAATACTCCCAAACATGGTGCTCCTTCTAGGGAAACCCTTACGCTTTGCCGGCCTCCCTGGCTCGCTTCGCGAAACGATCTTTTAATTTCTGCCTTGCCTGCTCGGCCTGCTCGAACATCTTGCACTTTTCGTAGGTGCTGATCAGGTTGTAATAGACCAGCGGCTCGTCCGGATTCTGCTCCACGGCGTCTTCCATCACCTTGATGGCCAGGTCCGTCTTTTTGTGGTTGAGCGCGATCTCCATCAGCTTGAAGCTGGCCTCCAGATGCTTCGGGTCCAGCTCGAGGGTCCGCAGGTAGCACTGCTGCGCCATGTCCATCGTGTTGTAGTCCGACACCGAGGGGTTGTCCAGCTCGACGTAGACCCCGGCCAGGTTGTACCAGGCGATCGGATCTTCGGGGGTCACCTCCACGAGCCGCTCGTAATAGGTCTTGGCCTCCATGAACTGCCGCTTCTCGGCGTAGACGCGGCCGAGGTTGAAGAGCGCCAGCACGTCGTCCTTGTGCACTTCGAGCGCTTTCTTGAACTGCGCCTCCGCTTCCTCGATCATGTTCTTGGTGGCGTAGATCGTCCCCAGGTTGGAATAGTACATGGCGAGCGAGCGGTGCATCTCGGCCCGGAGCACTTCCGCCATCTCGATCGATTTTTTCACCTCGGTGAGCGCGTCGTCCAGCCGCCCCTTGCTGAAGTAGAGCTCCCCCAGACGGCAGCGCGCCTGGAAGTCGTCCGGCTCGGTCGCCAGGAGCTTCTCCAGCTCCGCGATTTCCTCGTCCGGAGCCAATGGTTGATCCGGCTGCTCGACGGCTGCGCCGCCCGGCTCAGTGCCCTTGGATGAATCTTGTTCGCTCATACGTCCCTACCATTCCGTTTACGTTTGCTCGCCGACCAGCGTGGCTGACGGGCTGGTGAGCAGCGGTTCTTCGACCGGTGAATGGACCGGGGCCAGCCCCCGCCGCCGGTCCAGATTGAGCAACATCACGCCGAGCACCACCATCAAGCTCAGGTGGGAGAGCTGGAGGGCGTAGCCGGCGATAAACATCAGCCCCAACCCGACGCCGGCCAGGCGCCCGATCGTGAGCAGCTTAACCACGGTGTAGGCCCAGCAGAGCAAGCCGGCCACATAGAACGCGAACGGCAGGTAGAAGGTGTAGCCCATCCCCATCTGGAACACCCACCCGATCCCTTCGCCGGCCTTGCGGACGGATTCCGCCAGACCCCGGTCGTAGAGACCCAGGAGATAGTCCAGGAGAAGCAGAGCCACAAAAGTGACACCTCCGACAAGCGCGAAGATGGCCGCCCGCCGGCGCTGCGGCTTGTTCTTGGTCCACAAGGGAGTGGCCCCGTAGGCCCAGAAGACCAGGATGCTGGCCAGCACCATCAGGGCCTCACCGGCCCGATTGACTTCGTGCACCAGCGGGGGGGCGGCAGCCAACTTCAGCAGGCCGTAGGTGGTGGACACGGTCTGATAATAGAGCCAGCCGGTCACGCCGAGCAGGTAACAGGCGATCAGGCCCCGTTGCACCCAGGGTTGGTGCGTCACGAGGTACTCGGCGAGCAGGATCGCCAGCACCACGAAGAAGACCAGGTTGTACACCACCGACCCGAGCATCGTGGGGGGGAACAGGAGATAGGCCACCGTCAAGATCACGAGCAGGGACGTCGACGGGATCAAGAGCGCGTCGTAGCGTCCGCTGCCCACCCCCCTGACTCTATTGAACAGCACGAGGAACAAGGCGAGAAAGACCAGCAGCGACACGAAGTTCAGGAGCGCGAACCCGATGGAGGACAGCGCTTTCAGGGTCAGACGGACCGACTCGTACTTCTGGGCGACCTTGCTGAGGTGCATGCCCAACCGCGAGACGAGCCGGTAGAGGATCAGTTCGAGGAACCCGGCCAGGAGCAGGAGTTTCGCCGTATGGTCGAAGAGCATCCCCTGCTCGTCGCCTTTCCCTCCTTTCTCCGCAACCTCGCCTCTCATGGACCTGTCCAGCCCCTTTCGCCATACGTTCAGGCCTGCCGGATTATAGCCAGAAGCCTCTCACAGCGTCAACCCGACGAACAGCCTGGATCGGACGTGACCGCACACCGCAACCTGGCGGAAATGGGCTAGGAGCCGGCAGGCTGGGGGATCTGCTGAGCCTGGGTCTTGGCTCGCGCAATGTAGAGCAGGCCGTCCGCCATCGAGTAGTTGAAGGGCAGCTCGCAGACCACTTCGCTGACCTTTTCGTAGATGTGCTGGTAGACCCGCTCCGCCTGGTCCGGAGTCATCCCTTCCTTGACCTCGTAAAAGAAACCCAGGCTCAGATCCTCCGAGGCCGGCCTCATGATGCGCTGGATCCCGTAGCCGCCCGGATCGCTCATGATGGGAGCCTCTTTTTCCAGGTCAAACAGGCAGGGCTGGCAGGAGAACCCGTAGGACGAATGCAACCGCTGGTTGTCCACAATGAACCGCATCGTCTCAAGCGCCTCGTCTTCCGTTTCGGTCGGAAATCCGGCGATGATGTAGCAATGGATGGCGATGCCCAGGTCGAGGCAGTCTTCCGTAACGCGACGCACGCTGGCCTGGGAGATTCCCTTCTTCATGAAGTCCATCACCCGCTGGTTGAAGGATTCCAGGCCGAAGACGATCTTGAGGCACCCGGCGTCCCGCATCAGCGCCAGAAGGTCCCGCGAGAGGTTCTTCTCGAACCGCATCTCACAGGTCCATTGAATGTTCAGGTTCCGATCCAGGAGCTGCTGGCACATCCGCTTGGTGGGAGACAAGGCGAAACACTCGTCCGTGAAGAAGAAAAACGGCGTCTGATACCTTTCCGACAGCCCCTGCAGGTCGTCGACCGTCTTGCCGGGATCCTTTTGCCGGAAATTCTGGTGGTCGAGGGTCAACGCGCAGAAGGCGCAATCCTTGTAGTAGCACCCGCGGGAAAACTGCACCGGCAGCACGGTGCGCGGAGCCAGATACCGGCCGAGCGGGAACCCATCATAGTTCGGCGCCGGCAGCGCGTTGATATTCTCCGAGTAAAACGGCTGGTTGACCGTGATCTTGCCGTTCTGGCGATGGATCAGGTTCGGCACCTTGCCGAAGTCCCGTTTCCCTTCGAGCTGATTGACCAGCTCCAGCAGCGCGGTCTCGCCCTCGAAGACGATGAAATCGTCCGTCAACTCGAACAAGGAAGGACAGCGACGCAGGTTGTCCACCAGCCGGGTGAAGATGCTTCCGCCGATCGTCAGATGCAGGTCCGGGTTGGCCTCCTTGATCAGCCGGCAGAGGGTGAGGCCCGGGATGATCTGGGACGTGGCCGTGATCGACACTCCGACCAGATCAGGCTGGTCCGCCAGGATCGAGGGGAGGAAGCGTTCCCGAAACAGAGCAATGTAGGGATTCTGCTCCTCATCCCTGATGGCTTTCATCAGGTCCTTGGAGGAGTAGATGGAATAGGTGCTGAACTGGTTGTCGACGACGGTCAGGCGGGTCGGAAAATACAGCGTCGAGACCAGTTCCAGCCACTTGTCGATCAGAAAGAGGCTCTCGCGGTACCGCTCGATCTCGTAGAACTCCTCGCTGCGCAAGGCCTCCTTGGCCGGTTCGATGCGATCGATGAGATAGGGGAATCGATCCAGCGATTCCACCAACCGGCTGTAATGCTCGGCGCTGTTCGGCCCCGTCTCCCCCGCCCGCTCCCGCTCAAGCTTCTTCACTTTCCCAAGAAGCTGCGGGTAAAGTTGCTCCCCGTACTGTTGCGTCAGGAGCTCGTCGAGGAGTTCGATGCCCAAATCGCGCTGGTTGACGTTCGTGACCCCAGCCTGATTCAGGAACCCGGTCAGCGAGGGCAAACTGAGATAGGGCTGGGACGGATGCCACGTCGGAGGGAAAAACAGGGATATCTTCACGAGAACCCTCAGCTACGCAATGAACCGAACGGAAGAGGTCCCGATACGAAATTCTCCTTTCTTATACACCCCCCTCTCTTGCAAATGCAACTCTCTCCCAGAGGCCTTTCCCATTGTCTTCAAAGGGATTTCTGATTGTTGGCGATCAACGGACCGGCCGCGCGGGCCAGCCTCGATGAAAAGAAAAACCCCGGACCATCGGTTGTGGATGGCCCGGGGTTTTCTGTCGATCGCCCGAGGATGCCTGGCTCGGGCTTGCTGTCTATCCCTCCTCAGACGAGGGACTGATTCCTAGGGCAGCCTCAGCGTGAACCAGGTCGAGATGCCCTTCATGCCGTTCCGTTCGACGTTGGTCCCATCCCACACGGCGAAGGCCACCGGCACCGACGCACCCCCTTTGAACTGCACGTCGTTGGAGTCGCTGGTGGTCAGGGCGCGCTTCACCACGATGCGCCAGGTCGGGCCGGTGCAGCAGCCGCCCTTGACGGAACCGGCCGGCTCCCACACTCCGTTGCCGATCACATCCTGATGGGCCTGCGTGGTCAGCGTGCTGAACCCGTTGGCGTTGAGGTCCTCCACCGAGCTCACGCGCAGGGTCGGATCCGACATGATGTTTCCGGACCAGATGCCCGGGTTGAAGGGCCCGAGGCTGCGGCCGATCCGGTCAGGATAGGTCACGCCGCCGGCCGGCTCTTCGAAGTAGTAGTCCCAGAAGATGCCGGGGTATTGATCGTCCACGTCCCACAAACCGGCGCTGTCCTTGCCGAGGTCCTTCTGCCATTCCGCATTCCAGCGCCAGATGTTGACCGTGCCGCCGGACTGCCCCATGCACTGGAACGGCGGCGCCCCCGACGTATTCACCGGGAACTGGATCGCGGCCTGATCGCGGAAATCCTGCGGCCCGATCGTGGTGTTGTTCATCGTCTGGTCAGCCCAGTCCAACCGGAAGCCGAGTTCCTTTCCGTTCGTGACCGCCTTGACGAAGACGGCCTTGACGGAAATGTTCGGATGCATCGGGGTGGTGATCGTCTGCCCGCTCAGCGGCACGACCACACCCGGCACTCCCTCCCAGATGGGGTTGGCTCCATCCATCGGGATCGGCCCCTTGATCGCCTTGACCGGAATGGTCACCGGCTGGCTGACTGCAAGCGGCACCTGCCCCACCGTCAGCATCACGCCTACGACGAGTGCAGAGAGAAGAATGCCAAACACCAGCTTTTTGTTGCGTGTCTGCACCACTCTCATATGAATATGCCCTCCTCTCGATTAATGATTAAATACTGCTCTGCATCACTCCCGACTAACCCGTGCACTATGAAACAGGCACCTAGGCCGTCCCCACCGGCCCAGTCTCGTCTTTGTCCTTGTCTTTATCCTTTTCAAGGAAATTCTGCGCCCCCACCTCGTTGAGCAGCATCGTCAGCTCGTTGCCTTGATCCTGCGCACCGCACTCGTAGACCTGGCCCTCCGGCGAATTAAAGGTCGCCGGCCGGTAATCGGCCTCCGAATAGGGCTGCGGGTTGACTCCCAGGTAGGCGGCGTCAAAATCCATCCAGTCAGAGGAAAACTCCGCGACGTGGCGGAAGAAGCCGGAGTCCGCTTTCTTGACCAGCATCCTGGAGAAGAGCGGCACCCAGCGGCCGATGTGCTCCTTGACGAATTTTTTCTGGGCGTCCACGACGATCTGGACTTTTTCGGCCCCGTCGTGGCAGCGGGCGTAGGACTCCTTGTAGGCGAGGAAATGCATGAACTCCAGTTCCACGCTCAGATGATCCATGCGTTCGTGGATGTCCCGCGAGAGCTCGACGCCGAAAGCCCGGTAGAAGCCGGCGATGTCGCCCATCACGTGGGCCTGACCGAACACGTGGTCGTTGCCGAACAGGGTTTCGTACGGAGGGCAATCCAGGGTGATCACGTTGCTGAACACGCGGCGGTGTTCAGCTTGCAGGTCGGACAACTGCCAGTTCGCACATTCGGAGGCGACCCACCGCTCGACTTGGTCCAGGGATTTCGACAGGGCCGCCAGCTTGCTCTTGGCCCGCTCCCCGCCGATGCCGTCCAGCGCCCGCCCGAGGCTGTCGATCGCGGAGCGACCGTCTTCGACAAATTCACCGCTCTGCAGGTAATCCAAAAATTCGTCGTCTTCCGGGTACAGCATGCTCCACGAGATCAAGAGGTAGAGCTTGCTGCGGCCTAACGCCCGCTCAACCGCCGGCGAATCCTTGAGGGTGCCGGCACCGGGAGCCATCGTGATTGGGTTCATCACGCTCGTCTGGCTCTCCTTCGTGTTCATTTCTCTCCTCCTAAGTACGAATCTTGAGATGGATCAGGATGCTCGACAGAGCGACCAACCCTCTGCAAGGTTCGGCACTTTCGGCACAAGCCCGCGTATCATAGGCAATGCACCAATGGAAGTCAAGCCCGAACTGGGCGGCCAGGCAAGTGCCTGATTTTCCAACCTAACCCGGCATAATTCCTCGCATGTCGAGCCGATATTTGTCTGGGTCACGGCCCCTCCAAACCGGCAGGCGGACCGCCTGGGACAAGCAGCCGCGCCGGAACCACTCGGATGGCGATCTTGTCGTTCACGGTCTTGCAGGTTTGCTCACACATTCCGCAGCCGACGCAACGGCTCGGCTCGACCAGGAGCCGGAAGGCATCGAAGTCCATGACCAGCGCCTCGGTCGGGCAGCGGGACACGCAGGCGTGGCAGCCTTGGCCCGCCGTGCAGTCTCGATGGGACACGCGAGCCAGCCCCATCGTGACCTCTTGCCTGTCCGAGATTTCCAGCAGGGCATCGGTTTCGCAGGCGGCGATGCAGGGGAAATCGTCGCAGAGGTGACAGGGGACTTCGTCGGGGAAGAGCACCGGGAGGCCGGTGTGGCGGTCGGGCTTGATGCTCCCGTAGGGGCAGGCCTTGATGCAATCGCCGCAGCGGGTGCACCGCTCCAGAAAGAGCGCTTCCGCCACCGCACCGGGCGGCCGCAACCAATCGGTCCGGGACGCCGGTTGGGCTTTTCCCTCCGGCTCCGACGGCGCATCCCGATGCTTCACGAACTCCTGCGCCGTCTTGGCCAGCGAGAGGACCGAGTCCTTCAGAAAGTGCCGCCGTCCGTACTGTGGATCAGCCGCCATGGTGTGGCCAGCTCACATCACGCCGTCAGCCCGGAGTTTGTAGACTTCGACGCAGCGATCGCAGGCGCCGAACTCCGTGTCCCAGCCCGGATGATTTTCCCGGATGAAATCGAGCACGTGTTTCTCGATTTTATTCTCGAGGTCTTCCACCCACGAGTAGGTGGGGAAGCGGCAGAGGGGGCAAGGGAACCCCGGCATCAGCATGACCTTGTTCTGGACGTCCGGCACCTCCCCGCCTTCCACATCCAGCGCCCGATCCATGATGCGCAGGGTGTCTGCGGCCATCTCCACGAGTTCGGAATGGGTCAGCATCTCCGCTTGCCACAGGCCTTCGAACACGGATTTCAATTGGGCCGGGGGAATCTTGCGGTACCAGGAACGGAACTCCTTGAACCGGTCTTCCCGGCTCAACATGGGCTCCTTCTCGGCCCGGATCAGCCGGCTATCGATGTTCAGGCACCACAGCACCCGGTACCGGTGCAGGATCAGCGTTTCCTCGCCGGGATTCTGACCGACCTTGGTGTCCGGGTCGTAATTGAACGTCGGGTCCAGCATGTCGGAGATGTGCATGAGCTCGTGGCGGCAATAGCGCGTCAGCGCCGGATCGTAAAACCGTCGCGGGATGAGCTTGATGCCGACCCCTTTGAGGCCTTTTTCTTCGAACTGTTTGGCCAGGTCCTGCTCCACCGACCCCCATTTCCTCAGGATGTCGACGCCTTCTTGGTCTTCCTTGAGGACCCCCTTGATCAGGACGATCCCGATCCGCTCCTTCAAGGCCGGAAACTCGTTGAACGCGTCCCGGACGATGTCGGAAAAGCCCCAGGTCCCGAAGAAATACTGGTACAGCTTTTTGAACTCGGCTTCACGGTCGTCCAGCGTGAACCGCTCGTAGATCGGATCGGCCAGTTCGTGGAATTCCTTGTAGTAGGTTGGATCGCCCTCCCGCTCCGTTTTTTCGACGAAGGAGTCGATGACTTCTTGAAGGAGGGCTGGCTGAAATCTGATTTCCATTGCTCGGTCTCTCCTGCTGCCTCGTCCGGTTGATTCAGGTTGATTCAGATTGTCCAGTGATGACGGGTCATCGAGGGCGCTCGCGGGGATGGTGGTTCAGGGGCCGCTTGACTTGGTTTCAGGGCATCTCTTATGATCTGACGGTCACATCAAACCTGCTGTGATTATAGTCACGGGGCAGCAGCATTTGCAATGCCGCCAGAGGTGGCGGCCCTGGTGCCTGGACTCGGCAGGAACCGCAAGGAGGAGTCTTTTCATGGCTGATTCGTCCGTCGCCCCAACCCCGGCAAGCGGTCAGGCCGGGCTGGCCCCGGAACCGGCCGCAGCCCCCACATCCCTCGACTCGCTCGCCTACTGGAAGGCCGGGACTCGAGAGGTCAAGACGTTCAGAGGCCACTCGCAAGGGGTCTGGACCGTCGCCTATGCCCCGGACGGGCTCACGTTGGCCAGCGGCGGCGCCGATCGGCTCGTCCGCATCTGGGACATCGAGACCGGGCGCCTGCTGCGGTCGCTGCGCGGTCACACCCACGACATCCGCTCGGCGGTCTTCACGCCGGACGGGCAAACGCTCGCGACCGGGAGCGAAGACCGCACGATCAGGCTGTGGAACCCCAAGACGGGGGAACCGACCAAGCTGCTCTTTACCCGTTACGACCACAACGTCTGCTGCCTGTCGCTGTCCCCGGACGGCCTCATGCTGGCCCGCGGAAGCCACAACAAGGACATCAAAATCTGGGAGGTCACCACGGGCACCGAGCTCATGACCCTGCTCGGGAAAGACCAATACGACCACCACTGGTCCCCGGTCGTGGCCTTTTCCCCGGACGGCATCCATTTGGCCAGCGGTTCCGACATCGGCAAAATCAAAATCTGGGAAGTGCTCCCCAGCGGCGAGGAGAAGGTGCTCCACAACGGGCACTGGCTGGACATCGCGGACGACGACACCACGGAGTACCGCGGCTACTTCGTGGAAGACGAAGGCGGCTTCCAGAAGCCGATGAGCTACTGGATCGGAGCCATCACGTTCACCCCCGACGGCAAAACGCTCGTCACCGGGAGCCGGGACTGCACGATCAAGCTCTTCGAGATGCCCCAGGTGACCGAAATCCGCACGCTCAAGGGGCACGGGGGCTGGGTTCGCTCGCTGGCGGTCTCCCCGGACGGCAAGGTGCTGGCCAGCGCCAGCGACGACCAGACGATCAAGCTCTGGGACCTTGCGACGGGCCGCACCTTCCGGACCCTGAAGGCCCATACAGGCGCCGTACGCTGCGTGGCTTTTTCACCGGACGGGCGCCGGATCGCCAGCGCGTCCTGGGACCGGACCGTCAAGCTCTGGGAAGGCGGAGCGGAACCTCAGGAATAGCCATACTCCCCTCCTCATCCGTATCCTGAACAAAACGGCGGCTGACGAAGGGCGAACTACTCCGTCGTCGGCATGATGCGTTGCCCCCTTACGACCAATCAAGCCGTACTGTTGGCCGCTCGCCTCACCGGATCGGCAGAACGGCTCGCGGCACTCCCACCGCTCTCGGCATCCCGGCCCCGCCATGCCGAACGCCTCCGAGTTCATCCCTTCCAGCCGCCAAGAAAATAGAAAGGCGACAGGCCGCTTGAAAGCCTATCGCCTTAACGCTTCGCCACGTTCAGCGGGTTACTCTGGTAGTTATTGCCCTAGAAACCTCGCCGCTTCTTCGTACCGCCCGTGGGAATGCTTTAAGGTCCATCGGTTTCACCTAGACAATGGAGGATGTCCCAGTTTTCTTCTCGCTCAGAGCAAATCCAAACTCTTGCGAATGAATGATTGATAATTAGGGGGCTAGTTCGTACCTCGTTTTGTTTGATCGAAACGAGCCAAGCCTTTTAACTTCGCCGGTTTTCACTAATAGTGATAACAGTTTTCTGGCCTTTTCCGCTTTATAGCTTAACTTCATTTCAATGTCCCTTCTGCTAAGGGGATAGGCACTTACGAGGCACTCTTTCACTGCTCTCAAATCTCTTTCCCGCACGAATGCTGCATTGCTAGCTCTTTCTTGGGCCATATATCTAAAGGACCACACTGGTTTAGGGATTCCTAATTCTTGCCTGAAAGCCGCGAAACTTCCCCATACTTTTTGTATGCGAGCAACAAGGGTGCGCCATTGGGGATTCTTGAACATCTCGGTAGTCGTAGGATGATGGCCTAAGGTATCCTTTACAGCGTTATATTCAGCAATAGATTTGGCTCTCACTTTATTTGTTCGTATTTGTCGTAATTGAAGTTGACTGATCGAGTATATCCGCAGCAAGATTGCAAGGTCTCTTAATGACACATGGAAATACCTCGCAACTGTTTGCAACCTTGGTTGTTCTGCATACACTTCTAGGAGGTGTCCACGGGATATCCGTTGAGTGAGATCGGGCTTGGCCCGTGGCTTATATTCAAAAAGACCAAGGTTCTTTCCTATGTTGAGAAGTTGTCGCACCCGCTCCCTTGTCAATCGCAATCTAGTTCCAACAGCTGCTAGCGTGCCAAATTCTTCATAAAGCCTATGCACTTCGTGAAGCGCTTTGACAGCGGAGTGATTACTCAATGATTGCGGGTCAGCCTGTTCCAGACCAGTGAGTGCCCGTCGGAGTTTCTTTTCTGTTAAAGGTGTTACTTCTTTAGTGCCGAGCACCTTCTTGATGGTTGACTTATTAACACCCGTTTGAGATGCAAGCTCAACAATGCACCTCTCGTCAGCGATCAAAGGCATAAGTGCCTCTGATAGTGGCGGTTGGCGCTCTGACTCAAGGCACTCAATTTGTTCAGACTGAAAGTGCTCCAAGGGGATACCTAAGCACAAAGCTAGCTTCCGCTGTGTTTTCTTCGCGATAGGTTTTCCCACTAGAATTCTTTTGAGTGTGGCCGGATTAATGCCTGAAGTTGCAAGCTTTTCAGTGCTGCTTGAATCACGGACCAATTCACGAATCATTCCGGGCAGCGTTCCAATATGCTCTTGTGCAGTAGGGAGAAGATCCGGGTAGGCTTTGGAAAGCGCTTTTGCTACGTATTGTAAGGCCTTCTCTGATAGCGTCTGTCCGTCGAGGAGTTTTTGAAGTGTGGTGGGGCGGACGCCGAGACTGAAAGCTATTCTTAGTATGCTGTGTGGTTTTTCAAGGGCAGATTTGAGTGCGGAACGGAGTATTTCTGCATTTGCGTCAAGAGGGGCAGCGTAGGGAGTCCGTTGCTCACGTTGCTGCTTCATCTCTGAACAGGACCTAAGGCTCGCGGTCTGTCCCAACCCAAATCGCGAAGCGGTCAAGGGAAAAGGCAGGAGGGCGCCTTTTCCCGCCCCTCTATATTTTGGAGCGGCGGCCCGGTCTCCCTTCAACTGCGCGCGTCCAACGAGGGCCTTCTGAGGCCGCGCGTTGCGCGAGCACAGCGAGCCAACCAGGGAGCCCGCTTCCCACGTCCGCCACGGCTAGATTACTCCCCCTCGTCGTCCGCCTCCTGGCCGCTTCTGTTCGCCGGAATGCCGTAGCGTTTGCATTTTTCCCAGAGAGCTTTCCGGGACAATCCCAACAGCTTTGAGGCTTCCGTTCTGCTCCCCTCAACACGCTCCAGCACGGACAGGATATAGTCCCGTTCGAACCGCTCCCGCGCCGACGCCAGGGAGTCCAGCGGTACGTCCTGCTCGCGCTTGCCGCTGAGGCCTTCGCTGCAGAAACCGCAGGAACTCTGCGGCGCCCCGCCCGAAAACGGGCAGGAGGGAAACCCGCAGAGGTCCCAGGGTTGCACCTCTTCGCCGGACCGTCCCAGCGCCACGGCACGCTCGATCATGTTCTCCAGCTCGCGGACGTTGCCCGGGAACGAGTAGCGGAGCAGGACCTCCTGCGATTTCTGGGCAAACCCCTTGAGCACCTTGTTCATCCGGCCCGAGCGGGTCTGCAGCATGTAGTCGCCGATCACGAGAATGTCTTCCCGTCGCTCGCGGAGCGGCGGCAGCCGCACCGGCAACACGTTCAAGCGGTAGTAGAGGTCCTCGCGGAACCGCCCCTGCTGCACTTCCTGCTTGAGGTCTTTCTGCGTCGCACAAACCAGCCGGACGTCCACCTCGACGGTCTCGTTGCCGCCCACCCGCTCGAACTGCCGTTCCTGGAGCACCCGGAGCAGCTTCACCTGCACGACGGGAGAAATCTCGCCGATTTCATCCAGAAACAGGGTGCCCTTGTGGGCCAGCTCGAAGCGGCCCCGCCGCTGCTTGAGCGCGCCGGTGAAGGCCCCCTTCTCATGCCCGAAGAGCTCGGCCTCCAGCAGGGTTTCGGGCAGGGCGGCGCAACTCACCTTGATCAAGGCCTGGTCCCGGCGCGGGCTGTGGCGGTGGATGGCGTTGGCCACCAGTTCCTTGCCGGTCCCGCTCTCCCCGATGATCAACACGGTGGAATCCGTCGCGGAGACCAGCTTGATCTTCTCCAGCACCTCCCGCATCTCTTCGTTCTTGCCGAGAATCCCCTGAAAGCTGAACTTGCCTTCCAGCTCGTCGCGCAGCAACGAGTTCTCCTGCCGCAGGGCCAGCACCTTCGTGACCCGGTCCACGATCAGCAGCAGCTCGTCCATCGAGAAAGGCTTGGTGATGTAGTCGTAGGCGCCCCGCTTCATCGCCTCGACCGCAGTCTCCACCGACCCGTGCGCCGTGATCACGATGACCTCCGTGCGCGGCGACCGCTGCTTGCACAACTGCAGGAGGTCGAGCCCGTCGACCCCGGGCAGCCGCAGATCGGTGATCACGATGTCGAAGGCCTCCTTGCCCAGGACCTCGCGGCCTTCCTGCCCCGTCGAGGCGGCCCGGACCTCGAACCCGACGGCCTTGAGCGCGTCGAGCATCGAGAGCCGCATCAAGGGCTCGTCATCGATGATCAAGACGGAGAAAGGTTTCACGAAGCCCTCCCGACGGTCGTCCGGTCGCGCGAGAGCGGGAGGCAGACCGTGAAGGTCGTCCCCTTCCCGACCTCGCTCTCGACGAGGATCCGCCCCCCGTGCCGCTCCACGATCCCCAGGCTGACGGAGAGCCCCAACCCCGTGCCCTCCCCCACCCCTTTGGTGGTAAAGAAGGGGTCGAAGATGCGGGAGAGGAACTGGGTCGGGATGCCGCAGCCCGTATCCTGCACGTCGATCGCGCAGGCCTCCTCCTCGACCCTCGTCCTGATCGTGATCTCCCCTCCGCCCTTGATCGCCTGGATCGCGTTCAGGATCAGGTTCATCAGGACCTGCTCCATCATGTGCCGATCCGCCATCACGGCCGGCAGGTCCGGTTGGAGCCGCTTCTCCAGCTTGATCCGGTTCGTCGCCAGCGCGTGCTCGGTCAAGACGAGCACCCGCTCGATCACCCCGTTGATGTCGGTGAGGGAGAGCTCCGGTTCGTGCTGCTGGGAGAACTCCAGCAGCTGCCGGACGATCTTCTGGACCCGTCGCAGCCCGTCCTCCATGGAGGCCAGATATTCCTCCTGCCGCGCGGGCGAGAGGGTCCCCTTGCGAAGATTGTAGAGGCAGTTGAGGATGCCCCCCAGCGGGTTGTTGATCTCGTGCGCCACCCCGGCGCCCAGCTTGCCGATCGAGGCCAGCTTTTCCGAGTTCCGGATCTGCTGCTCCAGTTTTTTGGTCTCCGTGATGTCGCGCGCGATCCCCAGGACCCCCAGGACCCGGTCTTCCGCATCGCGCAAGGGGGACACGCTGACCATCACCGCCCTGGCCTCCCCCGTTCGGCTCAGGACCTCCACTTCGTAGACCTGCTTGGCGCCGATGTCCAACGTGCTCTTCAGCCGGCGGCCCCGGTGTCGCTTCGACAGCAGCGACAGATAGGGCCGGCCGAGGAGATCCTCCTTCCGGTACCCCCAGGCCCCCACCTTGCTGTTGACGTAGGTGAACCGCTGTTCGGTGTCCAGGGTGTAGATGACGTCGTTGGCGTTCTCCAGCAGGTTTTCGAGGTAGTTTTTCGTCTCCTCGATCTCGCGCGTCCGGGCCCGGACCTTGGCTTCCAGTTCTTCGCTGTACTCCTGCAGCTGCTGCTCCATGCGCTTGCGTTCCGTGATGTCGCGGAGCTGGACCATCGCGGTCACCGAAGCTCCGTCCTCGATGCGAATCAGGTCCATCTCCACCGGCATGGCCCGTCCGGATCGGTCGGTCACCTCGATCTCATGGGTGGGGACCTGCCGCTCCCCCTTCACGATCTTCTGGATGAGGCTGTCGGTCATCTCGCGATGCTGGGGCAGCACCACGTCCAGGAAAGACCGCCCCACCGCGTCGTCTTCGGAATAGCCCAGCGCCTCTTCCTCCCGCTTGTTCACCGCGACGATGTTCCCCGTCGGCGCCACCATGAAGACCGAATCAGCCGCCAGATCGAAGAGCGCCTTGTAGCGCTGTTGGGATTGCAAGAGCTGCCGGGTCCGTTCCGCGACTTCCTGTTCCAGTTGGGTCGTGTAGCGCTGCACCTTCTGCTCCAGGAGCTTGCGTTGGGTGATGTCCCGCACGAAGGCCCGCGAATGGACCAACCCCCCGCCTTCGGCATCGAACAGCGCCGTGGCGTGAATCTCCACGTCGATGGGCTTCCCGTCCCTCGTCAGAAAGACCGTTTCGATCGTGCTCCGCCCCTGCGCCATGAGCTGTTCCAGATAAGCCAGGATCTCCGGCTCCTTCCCCTGGGGGACGATGTCCCAGAGATGCATGTTCAGCATCTCTTCCAGGGTGTAGCCCAGTTTCTCCAGTTCGGTCTTGTTGACGTGGACGAACTGGCCGGCCTTGTTGAGCTGATGAATCATTTCGGGGGAGTTCTCGATCAGGTCCCGGTACTTTTCCTCCAGACGCCGGATGTCGGCCATCCGCTGCTCGAGCTGGCCGAAGGATTGTCTCAGATTGGCGGCCATGCCGTTGAAGGCCACGGCCAACTGCCCGATCTCGTCGCCTGTTTGCACGGCCACCCGATGATCCAGACTGCCGGCTCCGATCCGTTGCGCCCCTTCATGGAGCACCTGGATCGGCCTGGCGATCCGCCTGGCCACCACCGCCCCGGTCCCCCACAACACGGCAAAGACGAGAACTCCGTAAACGGCGACCTTGGCCAGCAGTTGATCGAGCGGGGCATAGGTCTCCGCCGGATCCTGTCGGACCAGGGTCACCCAGCGCTTCCCTTCCAGGCTGGCCGGCGCCAGTTGATTGCCCAAGCGGACCGGGGAGAATCCGACGATCGAGTTCCGGCCGCCGTGGGAATCATCGGCCACCACGACCCACCCGGCCTGGGGACGCGTGACCTCCCGCACCAGGTCGGGCGTGATGACGTGCTCTTCGGGCGCCAGCACCGGACAGATCAAGGGCGTCCCGTCCGAGCTCATCAGCATGGCGTGGCCCGTGGCGCCGATGGCGACGGCCGAGATGGACTGAAACAGCGTATCGCGGCGCAACAGCACGGTGACCGCCCCGATCACCCGATCCTGATCCTCTTCCGTAATCGGAACCGACACGTTCAGCACGCGGGTGCCGAAGGAGGGATCGAAGTAGAGCTCGCTGACGTACTCCTGCCCTCGGCCCTCGTTGAACACGGCCTGCCACCAGGGCGCCTTCCCGTAAAAATATTCGACTTGGGGGATGGAGCTGACCACCAGGGCTCCCCGGCTGTCCGTCACGAAGATGCCGACGTAATCGGCGCGACGGATGTCGTGCCACCGGATCAGATGGTTGGTGACGATGCGATTGATGAAGAGCGGGAATTCGCCGCGCCGTTCCCGCTCACGCCACTGCTGTTGCCAGTCCTTGATCATCGACTGGATGCTCGCCTCGTCCTTTCCGGCATAGCTGCGGTTGGCCTCCACGACGGCCGTGCGAAGGAAGGGCGTGCTGGCCAGTTGCTGGGCCTCGTTGACCCCGCGGCTGACCTGCATCTCCACCCGGCGGGCCGCTTCGACCGCGATTTCTTTGAAATTGGCCCCGATGGTATCGCGCAGGGCCCTTCGTTCTTCCACGTAGGTCAGGACGAGGGAAAAGACCAGAGGCAGGAGGCCGACCATCACAATGGCCGTGATGATCTTACGCTGGAGACTGTGCGATCGACTCCAGAGTTTCATTCCGGTAACAACGCAGATCGTGCTATGTGCTTATTTTCATTCGGTTTCCGCTGAATGTCAAGAATCGGTAACATGGCTTGACCGGCAATCACCCCCTCTTGAGGAGCCGGCCTGGCCCCCCAGGCCAGAGCAGCAGCAGCGGGCTGGCCACGAAAATCGAGGAATAAGTCCCGAAAATCACCCCCCAGAGCAAAGCCAGGGAAAAATCGTGCAGGACCTCCCCCCCGGCCAGGGTCAAGGGAACGAGCACCAGCACCACCGTAAGGCTGGTCACGATCGTACGGCTCAAGACCTGATTGATTCCGTTGTTGATCACGGCCTGGATGTCGTCGCGGCGCCGGACGCGCAAGTTTTCCCTGATGCGGTCGAACACCACCACCGTGTCCGTCAGCGAATAGCCGGCCAGGGTCAGCAGCGCCGTTACGACGAGCAGCGTGATCTCCTTGTCCAGGACGTAAAACGCCCCCAGCACGGCCAGCACGTCGTGGAACGTGGCGATCGCCGCGGCCACGCCGAACCGGAACTCAAACCGCGCGGCGATATACAGGATGATGCCGGCGAACGAGACGAGCACCGCGATCAACGCATCCTGCTGCAGCTTGCCCCCGATGGTCGGTCCGATTTCGGTGGAAGAGTCCACGACAAACTTGTTGTTCGGAAACTCCTGGCTGAACACCGTGACCACCCGATCGGCGACCTTTTCCTCGATGGTCGTCGCCGCCTTGACCCGGATCAGGATCTTGTTTTCTTCCACGAACTCCTGCAGCTCCGCGTCGGCGAGTCCGTGCGACTCCAAGGCCTTGCGGGCCTCGTCGATGCGGATCGGCTGGTCGAACTTGAGCTGGACCGCCGTCCCGCCGGCGAAATCGATCCCCAGGTTGGCGGCCCCTCGGCCGATCTGAACCGCGGCCAGCAGGCCCATCAGCGTCAGGATGCCGGAAAAGACAAAGGCGATCTTGCGTTTCCCCATGAAATCGATGTTGGTCTTGCCGAGAATTTCAAACATGCAGGCTCCTGCTTTGCCGGCCCTGGGCCGTTCGCTAAATGCTGAGTTGCTCGACTTTGCGACGCTGGTTGATGAAATCGAACACCACCTTCGTGCCGACCAGTGCGGTGAAGAGGTTGATGGCGATCCCGAGGCAGAGGGTGACCGCAAAGCCCTTGATCGGTCCCGTCCCGAACAGGAAGAGGGCCAATCCGGTGATCAGGGTGGTCACGTGCGAGTCGATGATCGTCAACAGGGCCTTGTCGTAGCCCCCGTCCACCGCCAACCGCACCGGCTTCCCCTGCCGGAGTTCCTCCCTGATGCGCTCGAAGATCAGCACGTTGGAGTCCACGCCCATGCCGATCGTCAGGATGATGCCCGCGATGCCGGGCAGCGTCAGCGTGGCGTTCAAGCCCGCCAGCGACCCGATCAGACAGATCAGGTTCAGCGCCAGCGCGAAGTCGGCGATCACGCCGGAAAGCCGGTAATAGACCATCATGAACAGGATGACCATGGCCCCGGCAAACAGGGTTGACTTGACGCCCTTCTCGATCGAGTCGCGGCCGAGGGAGGGGCCGACCGTCAGATCCTGGATGATCTTCAGGGGGGCCGGCAGCGCGCCGGCCCGCAGCACGATCGCCAGGTCGTTGGCTTCCTGCATGGTGAAGGTCCCGCTGATCTGCGCCCGCCCGCCGCCGATGCGCTCCTGGATCACGGGGGCGGAATAGACGGTGTTGTCGAGCACGATGGCCATGCGCTTCTTGACGTTTTCGGACGTGATCCGTTCGAACTCGCGGGCCCCCTTGGCGTCGAAGGTGATCGACACGTAGGGCTCGTTGAACTGGCCGATCGAGACCCGGGCGTCGCTCAACACGTCCCCGGCCAGCATGACGCGTTTTTTGACCAGGTAGGGCACGCGGAATTCGCGGCCCGTGTCCTTCTCCGCCACTTTCTCGAACAGGATCTGGTCCCCTTCCGGCAGTTGCCCTTGGAACTGCTTGAGGATCTCCTCCTCCTTGCCCTTGGGAATCCGCTGCGGCAGCTCCAGCGCCAGCTTGCTGGACTCATCCAGCATCTTGAATTCCAGCAGCGCCGTTTCCTTGATCAGGTCCTTGGCCCGCTTGGGTTCCGTGATACCGGGCAACTGGACGACGATCTGCTTCAATCCCTGGCGCTGGATCAGCGGCTCGGCCACGCCGAACTGGTCGATCCGGTTGCGGATCGTCTCCAGGGCCTGGTTGATGGCGGAATCCTTGATCCGCTTGATCTCCCCTTCGCGCAGCTCATAGACCAGGCTGTTGGCGGTGCCGGCTTGCTCCGCCTCGAAGAAGGAGGGGAAATCTTCGAGCACTTTCTTGATCTGTTCTTTCAGATCCCCCTGTTGGAACGAGAGCGTCAGTTGGGTGGAGCCCGTCCGCTTGACCGACTCGACCGGGATCTTCTTCTCGACCAGCAAGTCCTGGATCGCGTTCACGGACCGATCCACCGCGATCTCGACGGCGCGCTCCTCCTCCACTTCCAGCACCAGGTGGATTCCGCCTTGGAGATCGAGCCCCAGGGTGATGCCCTTGGTCGGGAGCACCTTTGCCAGCCAGCCGGGAAGCGCCCCGTGCAGCCGCGGGTACGACGGAAGGAAAAACGCGATGGACAGAACCAGGACCAGCCCGAGCAGGGCCAACCGACCTCCGACTTTCTTCATTCTGACCTCAACCTTTCCCGCGTCCGAGTTGTTTGCTAGTCCTCATCCTCGGCCCGGAGCCGAGCGATGGACTCGCGCTGAACCTTGATCTTGGCATTGTCGGCGATCTGAAGCGTGACCGTGTCCTTCCCCAAGTTGGTCACGGTTCCCCAGATGCCGCCGGACGTGACGACCTTGTCTCCTTTTTTCAGGGCCTCCAGCATCGCCTTGAGTTTTTTCTGGCGCTTCTGCTGGGGCAGGATCAAGAGAAAGTAGAAAATGATGAAGATCAACACGAACGGCACCAGGGACAGCAGCGTGCCCCCGGCACCGCCTCCACCGGGCCCTCCCTGGGCCCACGCGACCGAAGCCATGACCATCACAACCCTCCCTCCATACCGCGCTTGCGTGAGCCGCCGCGTTCGATCATATCGCGGCGGAGAAGTTTTTTGCCTCCAGTAGGCT
>CAZKHY010000004.1:0-26321 GCA_964552455.1 uncultured Nitrospira sp. | reverse complement strand
GATGACTCATTCGATCATATACGACCGGAGAGGTCGGTTGCCTTTGGCAAGGTTTTCCCGGAAGCCCCCTCGTCCCATCCGACCGTGACGTTTTCCCCCTCCCCGTCGAGAGGACCTTCGATGATCGTTCCGTCCCGGCTTGCCCGCTTGGCATGAAACTCCCGCCGGAAGGAAGCGAGCGCGCCGTCCTCGATCGCCTGCCGGATCCGCTTGATCAGATCCGCGTAATAGAACAGGTTGTGCAGGGTGTTGAGGCGCACCCCCAACATTTCCTTGACCAGAAACAAGTGATGCAGATAGGCCCGGGAATAGCGCTGGCAGACCGGACACCGGCAGTCCGGATCGACCGGCCTTTCATCCCGCTTGTAGCGCGCGTTCTTGATCAGCACCCGGCCGAACGAGGTGAAGAGCCAGCCGGTCCGCCCGTGCCGGCTGGGGACCACGCAGTCGAACAGGTCGATGCCCCTGGCCACCCCTTCGACCAGATCCTCCGGCATGCCGACCCCCATCAGGTAGCGGGGACGAGCCGCTGGCAACTCCGGCACCGTGGCCTCCAGCATCCGGTACATGACGGATTTTTCTTCTCCCACGGAAAGCCCGCCCACCGCGTAGCCGTCAAACCCCATCGAGACGAGGTCGCGCGCCGCCTGGCCCCGCAGCTCCTCGTCGTGCCCTCCCTGGACGATGCCGAACAAAGCCTGATCCGTCCGGCGGCGGGCCGACTGGCACCGGCGGGCCCAGCGGTTGGTCCGTTCCAGCGCGTCCAGGACCTTCTCCCGCGGGGAGGGCAGGGCCACGCACTCATCGAAGGCCATGATGATATCCGCTCCCAGGGCCTCCTGGATCTCCATCGCCCGCTCCGGGGTGATGTGGTGCAGGGACCCGTCTACGTGCGATTGGAAGGTCACCCCTTCGTCCGTCACCTTGCAGAGCTTGGCCAGGCTGAAGACCTGAAAGCCGCCGCTGTCGGTCAAAATGGCCCCGGGCCAGGAGGTAAAGGCGTGGAGCCCGCCTTGTTCGGCCACCACCTCATGGCCGGGGCGCAGGTAGAGGTGGTAGGCGTTGTTCAGGATCAGCCGGTAGCCGAGCCGCTGCAGGTCGTCGGGATCGATCCCCTTGACGGTGCCGAGGGAGCCGACCGGCATGAAGACGGGCGTCTCGATCGTCCCGTGGGCGGTCCGGAGCGTCCCTCGCCTTGCCGCACCGCCCAGGTCGGTCTTCTGTACCGCAAATTCCAACATGCTCGTTCGTCCCGTCGGTCGCCTCGTCAGAGCCCCGTCACATCCGGTCCGGCGCGGAGATCCCCAGGATCGTCAGTCCGTTCCTGATCACCTGTTGCACCGTCCGCATCAGCGCCAGCCTGGCGGCCGTCAGGCCCGGCGTGACGTCTTCGCGCGGCTTCGCCACGGACAACGTGCGCGCGTCCTTGACGAAGCGCTCGGCGCCGGCCGACTCCACCTCGACGGCCGGCGGCATGATCCGGTGCTTGTAGTAGAAAGTATGGAGCAAGGCGGCTAAGTCCTGCAGGTAGAACGTCAACCGGTGCGGCTCCAACGCGGCCGCGCTGGCCCGGACGAGGGAGGGGTAAGTCGACAGATGACGGATCAAGCCGAACTCGTCCGGATCCTTCAAGAGCCCCAGATCAGTTTCGCTGGGCCTGGGCACCGGGATGCCCCGCTCTTCGGCGACCCGGAACAAGCTGGCGATGCGCGCGTGCGCGTACTGGACATAGTAGACCGGATTCTCGGCCGACTGCTGCTTGGCCAGTTCCAGATCGAAATCCAGGTGCGAGTCCGAACGGCGCATCAGAAAGAAGAATTTCGCCGCATCCGCCCCGACTTCGTCCAGCACCTCCCGCATCGTGATGAACTCGCCCGCCCGTTTGGACATCTCGACCTTGCGGCCTCCGCGCAGGAGGTTGACCATCTGGACCAGCACGACCCTGAGGCGGTCCTTGGGATGGCCGTAGGCCTGGACCGCAGCCTGCATCCTGGGAATGTAGCCGTGGTGGTCCGCCCCCCAGACGTCGATCAGCAGATCGTAGCCGCGCAACAACTTGTCCCGATGGTAGGCGATGTCCGAGGCCAGGTAGGTATAGTCCCCTTCCTGCTTGCGGATCACCCGGTCTTTTTCATCGCCGAAGGCCGAGGAACGGAACCAGAGCGCGCCGTCCTGCTCGAACAAGAAGTCCCGCTTCCCGAGCTCCTCCAAGACTTGCTGGACGGCCCCGGAGGCGAGCAGTGAGGCCTCGCTGAACCAGGCGTCAAACTCGATGCCGAAGGTCCGCAGGTCCGCCCTGATCAAGCCCAGCAGCTCTTCGTAGGCCAGTTCCCGGCACCGCTGCTCCGCCTGCTCTGCCGGAAGAGCCAAGAGCGACGCCCCGACCCGCTCCTGTATGTGGGCCGCCACGGCTTCGATGTACGCACCCCGGTACCCGTCTTCCGGAAACGCAGCGGCATGGCCGTTCCGTTCCAGGTAACGGGCGTAGACGGAGGCGCCGAGCAGCTTCATCTGCCGTCCGGCATCGTTCACGTAATATTCCTGGACGACATCGTAGCCGGCCGCAGCCAGCAGGTGCGCGACCGCCTGCCCGACCGCCGCCCCGCGCCCATGCCCGACGTGCAGGGGCCCGGTCGGATTGGCGCTCACGTACTCGACCAACACCCGACGGCCTTTCCCGCTATCGGCTCTGCCGTAAGCCTCTCCCTGTTCTTCGATCTCGGTCAGGACCTTCAGCCAGAGTTCCCGCTTGACCGTCATGTTCAAGAAGCCGGGGCGGGCGATTTCCACGCGATCGAAGATCGCGTCACGCTGCGCGATGTTCTCCAGAATGATCTGGGCGACGTCCTGCGGAGACCGTCGCTCAGCGGGCGCCAGGGTCATGGCTACGGCGGAAGCCAGGTCCCCCCATTCAGGACGCTTGGGCTGATCCAGGGTGAGGATGGGGAACGAGTCGACTTTCAATTGCCCCTTGCGCTTGGCCTGATGCAACGCCCCCTCTAAGGCGTCGATGACTTTGTCTTGTACGATATCGTGGGACACGCAATGCTCCAAGACTTCCATGTCGGCGAAAAAATTGCCAATTCGGCAATGTAGCATACCCTACCGAGCATGACAAGGAGCGGAGCCGATCATCCGCTGCTCGCGACATTGTTTCCCGGACCGTCGGAGGCCTTCTTGGCAGGCAACAGTCAGGCGCTCACCCGGAACCTGCAGGCAGGGTTTGCCTTGGCACTGCCGTACGGCCTGCCATCCCCGTTCGCGGCAGAGGCAGGGAACCCCGCTCAGCACCCTCACGTGAGGTCCCCTGGGAGCCCAACGGCTGCAGTCGGTCGGCCCGAACAACGCAACGGTCTGGATCTGCAGCGACGCGGCCAGATGAGTCAGGCCCGAGTCGTGGCCCAGGAACAGGCTCGCATGAGCCAGCACCCCCGCCACCGAGAGAAGATCCAGGTCCTGGAAGACCGGCGGTTGCTCGATGCAAAGACCGGCAACTTCATCGAGTCGTTCACGATCCGCCGGCCCGCCCACCAGCATTGGAACCGCGCCATTGGCCTGAAACCAGGCGACCGTCTGGGCCAGCAAAGCCGGCTCGCTGCATTTGTGAACGCTCCCGCTGCCAGGATGAACCACCGCCAAGGGCTGTTTCCCAAGAGCACAGACCGAGCCAAGCCGAGCCTCTGCCGCATCGAGAACCTCGTCAGGCAGACTGAGCCTCCTTGCAGGCCCCATACCATTTGCCGCCCCTCGCAGGGTCTCCAGGAAACGGTCCGCCTGATGGGTAGCCTGCCAATCGGCCGAGAGGGGAGATCCGACAATGATGCGATCGACGCCCAGATCGTTCAGCCTTCTGGCGAGCCGTCCATCCGGATCGGCCATCCAGCAGACAGCCAGATCGCACCGGCCGAGCCACTCCCGGAGAGCTTGCGATCTCGATCCGGACAGAACATGATCCGCCAGCAAGCTCGCGAGGGCGTCGCGTTCCAGGGGAAAGAGCCGCTCGATCTCACCGCAAGCACACAGCAGGGCTCCTGCTTCACTGCCGGCCAGAAGGCCGACCGCCCGCCGGGGAAACGAGGCCCGCAAAGCCCTGATCGCCGGCAGGGACAGGAGGACATCCCCCAAGGCGCCAGGATGGATGATGGTGACCGTACGAGCCATGACTCAGGTCTTGTTACCGGAATTGGTCCGTCGCCCGGCCAGCAGCTTCCGGACAAACTCCAGATCGGCGGGGGTGTTGATGTTGAGGAAGGACAGGAACCGTGGATCAAGGTCCTCCAGCTCATGTTCCGCCACCAGCCTGACCGTGAGATCAGTCGCCCGGCTGAGCTCCTGGACTCTGAGGTTCTTGGTCCTTGCCATACGCTCCAGATGCGGCAGGCAAGCTTTGGAGTAAATGGCGTGCATCGGCTGCAGCCCGCTGGCCAGTTTGGCCATCACCACGTCGGCCCCTTGCCCCAGCTCGGCCATGCGCTCGATCACGGCCCGATCCAGCAAGGGCATATCGGTCGCGCAGGCGAAAACACGGGGGTGCCCGGCCAACGACAGCCCAGTGTAGAGCCCCCCCAGTGTCGCGCAGCCGGGGATCAGGTCGGTGACCAGTTTGTGCCGGAGGGAGGCCAGTTTCGGCTCCGGTTCCGCCGCCACCACGAGGATCTCCGAAAAGAGCGATTCCAGGACAGAAAGCGCTCGCTCCAGCAGGGTCTGTCCCGCCAGATCAAGAAACCGCTTATCCTGTCCCATCCGGAGGCTTTTGCCGCCGGCCAAAAGGACTCCCGTCATCCCGCTCGTTTCGGTTCCCATGGACCCGTTTGTCGTCGCTCAGATAAAAAGAAAGGGGGTGGGACGACCCCACCCCCTTTCTTTCGACTCCCGAACACGAAGGGCTACAGCGTCTTCCCCTTCTTCTTGTTCGCCCGCCTCGTCAACACCCAGCCTTCCAGGATCACGACACCCACCGCGATCAAGGTCGGATAGATGTAGGTTTCCTTGGGGATCGGCGGCTCCAGCACCGTATAGTAGAAGGCGGACACGGCCATCTTGCGGCCGATGTCGCCGTTGTGCCCGTCCCACGCGAAGAACACCGTCGGGATGTACTTGCCCATCTCGAACTTGGTGTCTTCGTCGTAATCTCCCTGAAGAGGCCGGCTGATCATCACCGTCCAGCGGCCGTCCTTCCACTCCTGCTTCAGGACCTTGAGCTTCTCGGTGAAGTCGTCCCGATCCTCGAAGTCCTGGTCCCACCCGGTGCCCGTGTAGGCCTTGATGGTCCCGTTCGCATCCCACTTCACGATATCGACCGGATACTTCTGGTCGCCCCACAGGTACCGCGGCTTGATCGGGGCCGGAAGCTCCTGCCACTTGACCGGGAACTGGAAGGCTAAGGCGTCGTTGTAGACCGTATACTTGCTCTGCTGGGCCGCGATGGAATCCGCCTCACCGGTCTTGGGCGCCTGCTCCTTGATCCCGTACTGATCCAGGTTAACCTCGGTCGGCCCGAACGGCAGCTTCTCGGTGGCCACGCTCTTGGACCGGTCGTCCCACTGGAACAGGAACACGATTTCCTTGTCGTTGTACAGCGACTTCACCCACACATCGTCGATGCGGTTCACGAAATTCCGCGGCTTGTGCGTGATCTGACCGCCGAACAGCACGATCCGGCGCTCGCGCTTCTGCCACATTTCGTTCGCAGGATCGTCGGAGATCTCCCCTTCCATCGGGCCAGACCTGATCACGAAGTTGATCTTGGGCTTGTCCGTCAGGGGGTCGATCGCAAGCGGCTCCCCCTTGGCGTCCCGCTCGCAGAGTGAGTTCACGAAATTGGCGATGTGCCACCGTTCCTCGATCGTGGTGTTGTCCGCGAAGGAGGGCATCGGCGTCCCGCTTACGCCGGTCGAGAAGGTCCGGAAGATGTTCTTCACGTTGTAGGGATCCTGGCGGCTGCCCCTGAAGTTCCAGCACTTGTGCCAGTTGGCCGGCTGGATCGGGAACCCCCAGTCATCTTTCAGGTTGAACGCGTTGCCGTCGCCGCGCCCCTCCACCCCGTGGCATTCGATGCACTTCTTATCCACGATGAGCTCGGAACCTTTCTTGAGGCTCTCCTCGCTCGCCGGAATCGGCTTGAGGCTGTCCAACTGCAGCACGGTCTGCGTCTCGGTCGCCTTGTCGTCGAACTTCCGATCCTTGACCAACTGCGTCGTGACGAAGGACAGCACTTGCAACCGCTGCTCCTCGGTCAGAATGCCC
Source organism: uncultured Nitrospira sp. (assembly GCA_964552455.1). Classification (GTDB taxonomy): domain Bacteria; phylum Nitrospirota; class Nitrospiria; order Nitrospirales; family Nitrospiraceae; genus VGXG01. Next base: position 20,075 of record CAZKHY010000004.1, on the reverse strand, counting down.
TCCCACGAAGGCATCGCGGAGCCCGGCAGCCCGTGGGTCACGGTCTCAAACAGGTCGTTCTGGCCCGGGATCGGCTTCTTGGCATCGAACAGCGGCAACTCACCGCTGGCCGTATGCCTGATCTTGAACGTCCCCTGATTGAAGTTCCGCGGCCTGGGCCAGAGGCGGTCTGCGGCGGGGCCATCCCCCGCTCCATCCACCCCGTGACACCAGACGCACTTGGTGAAGTACACCCGCTTCCCCGCCTCGATCATCTCGGCGGAAGGCAGAGGTGCGAGATCACCCTTCTTGAATCCTTCGGGGACTCCGCCCCCTTCCTGGGCCTCGGCTGAGGTCCAGATGGTGGCGCTCCCCGACACCATCGTGATCGCCGCGACGGCGACCATCACCGCAATCCATTTACTCTTCGACCGAAGGTCCCTCATGTTATACCCCTTCACCGTAAGATTTGGGATTAATCCCAGGTCCTCGGATAATAACCGGTGTGCCAGTATTCAAAGAGGATGACTTTCCAGATCTCATCCGTGGTCAGGTGCTGTTCCCACGGAGGCATGACCGAGGCCCAGGGGAAACCTTCGTTGGGCAGCCCGATCCCCCCCTTCGACACCCGCCAGAAGATGAACGTTTCCTGCAGCTGGGCGATGGTGCCCGGATCGGTGAAGTTCGCCGGGATCGGGTTGAATGCAAAGGCGTGCAACCCTCGTCCGTTCAGGTTGTCGCCGTGGCAGAAGTGGCAGTTCTGGAAAAAGATCTCTCCGCCCTCCCGCACGTACTTGAGGTAGCCCTCCGCCTTCTCGTCCCAGGGGTTGGCGTCCGGCTTCATCAGCCGGCCCATGGCCTGTTCCACGATCTTTGAGTTGGTGTACTCCTGATCGTACTTCCCTTCGGGATTGACCCGGTAGGGATTCTGGGATGTCTGGAGCACGAAGGTCTTGCCGTGCACCTTGGTGCTGGCCGGCGGCGCCGGATGGACCGTACGCAGCTCAACCGGTTCGTCCAGGTTCGGCAGGAAGGAGTTGTAAGAGAACCCCCAGAGGATGATCGGCAACGCGATCAGGTAGGCGGTGCGGAGCGCCTTGTGGAACGGCGTGCCGGCGTCCAGCACGTTCATGATCGGCTGCTTGAACTTCTTCCAGTCTTCCTCGTTGCTGGACATCCACATGAAGACGGCGATCAACGACACGGTGCCGTACATGGCCCGGACGCTGAAGGGGATCGGCGGGTACACCCTGAACTTGAGATAGAGCAGGATGAAGGCCCAGAACATGATCCCCTGCCAGAAGCGAGGAAGGTTGACCCCTCCCATGCTGAGCAGGCGGCTCATCAACGCGAAAATCAGCACGCTGGCGCCCAGCTCAAACAGCATCTGCATCGGCATGAAGCCCTCCACCAGCTTCAGGGATGTCGCTGGCAGGATGCCAAAGGACAGGAGGGCGATGATGAGAATGATCACCCCTCCCACTAAGCCACCGAGTAAAGTTTTCATCGTACCGCTCTCCTTCTTACGCTCTTCCTATAAGCCGAAGCCCTTAGGAGATCTTGGGAGGCTCCTTGCCTTCTTCCACTTGCGACAGGTAGTCCACGATCTTGTTCAGCGCACCGGCGCTGAGCTTCTGCCCGAACACCTTCGGCATCGTGTTGTCCGGAAAGCCCTTGACCACGAACGTGCTGGGTGCGATCACCGACTCGGTGATGTATTCCCGGACGCTCTTGGCCGCCCCCTTGTAAGTCGGATCCTTCAGGCGGTTCGGCGCGTTGGTTTTCTCCACCAGCTTGGGCCCGATCGTGCCCACCGCTCCCGGAATCCCGGGGATAGTGTGACAGGCCACGCACTGGGCCTTGGAGAAAATCTGGTCCACCGGCTCCGAGCCGTCCGCAAGAAGACCGCCAGCCCCGGCCGCAGGCTTTTCTTCCTGCTGCTTGGGACGATCGGCCTCCGGAATGAACTTTTCATAGGCCTTGGTGATCTCCTCATAGGAAGGAGCTTCCTTGCCCTCACGAATGTACATCCAGGTATCCACCGCGGCCAGCTCGCCCAACGAGAGGGAAATGGGCGGTTTGTGGATCGCCGGCATCGGGCTCTGCTTATCGTTGGTCCCCTTCACCCCGAACCCGGCCACCACGAAGCAACTGGGACAGGCATGCGATTCGGAGATATATTCCTGACCTGTTTCGGCCGTGCCAGACCCGGGGAAGGCTTCCTTCTGTTCCGAGTCGCGATCGCCGGGCTTGCCCTTGTGATAACGGGGATCATCAAGCCGCGTCTTGGCACGGTCTGGAATCCCGAACAGGTTGGGCGCCCGTTCGCTCAGGAAGCCTTCATTGAAGCCGTGGCACAGGGGACACTGGCCCTTGCCGATGGCGCCCTGCACCTTGCTCTGGCCGATCCCGCCGAAAATGATCTTTTCCCCTTCGTCCGCCAACTGCTGGGAGGACATGCTGCCGAAGTCCAGCTTCACTTCCGGCGGAGGGAACCCGCCTTCCACCTGGGGCAGCCAGTTGCCGTAGCCGGACAGGGCCGCGGCCACCAGGAACATGAACCCGCCGATTTTAAACAAGGCGCCGATATTGGAGAAATAAATCCCCATCATGAAGGACAGAGCCGTGATCATGACGAGGGAGACCGGCAGGAGGCGCGATTCGCCGAAGAAGTTGATCTTGTAATTGGCGATGGCGATCAACAACATGAACGCTGCGATCATGCCGATAAACGTCTTAAACGAAGCCCGGCGCTTTTTCTCCGGCTCCTTGATACTGACCTGGAAGTAGACGAGCAAGCAGGCCAGTAAGGCCAGCACCGGCCACCCAATGTCCAACGCCGCCCGAATTAACTCGACCACGTGACAAACCTCCTGGGTCTCATCCCCGGCTCATCCCGGGGATGAGACCCTGCAAGTCTTGAAATGCTGAAAAATGTTAATGTCCGACGGCGGGCTCCGGAGCCCTTCCCGGAACAGGCGCCTTGGCTTCCACCGGCGCTTTCTTGGCGCCCAGAGTCCCGAGCCAGAAGACGAACATGATGCTGATCCAGAAGAAGAGCACGTTGAACGAAATCATGTTCGCGCCGAACCCGACCGTGTGCGTATAGGCCCAGGGCGAATTGTCCCGCATGATCTCATTCACATGCCAGAACAGCCGCACCGACGAGCGGATGTACCCCATCAGCCCCATCATCCAGGTGAAGGCCGTCGCGAGCATGATCAGCGCGTATTGCGACCGCACAGAGATCTTGCCCCACTCGATCGGCCCGATCTGCTTGGCCCCCTTCAGCATGGCCAGATTCAGAGCGGTCATGAAGAACAGGCAGGAGAGCGTCGTCGCCACCTGCGGCACGGAGAGCCCCACCCGCACGTTGGCCGGGATGTAGTAGCCATAGATGGCCAGCCAGACGATGTTCACATAGGCGAAGAAGAAGAACACGCCCATGAAGATGTTGCCGAACTTGGACCAGGATACGGTCGGCACGCGATTGCCGCGCTGATACCAGATGAAGGTCAGCACGGTCGTCGTGATGATCACGTTGATGCCGCCGTTCTTGGCCGACATCACCCCGTAGTTCCCCAGCACCGGGTGCTGCTGGCCGCCCATGGCCTTCAGCTCGGCCGGAGTCATCACCATCGTATGGGGCGTGATGAACACCAAGAACCCGCAGACCAGAATGAACACGAAATACTTGATCCACCGCTGGAACCGTTCGGCACCGCGCATCCGGCCCAAGGCCTGCCAGAGGTAGTAGTTCGTGCTGAGGAACAGGATGCCGATCATGGTTGCCTGGATGATGAAGAGCCAGGCCAGCAACCCGCCCATGAGCGTGATGCCCATCTGCTGCCGGTAGGCGTAGACCTCGCGCATCAGCCAGTAGCCGGCGAAGGGCAGCGGGATCAGGAAGGCCACCCCCAGAGACATCGCGATATAGCCCATCCAGTCGTAGTGAGCCCGCTCCTCATCGTTCTTCGCCGAGAGGAACCGATAGGCCGCGTACGCCGCCACCACGCCGCCCCCGAAGGCCATGTTGCCCAGAATGCGGTGCACGTTCAACGGATTCCAGAGCGCCGTATGAATCACGTGCCAGATGTTGCCCAGGTACCGTCCCTGCTCATCCACACCGGCCGGCGACATCATGAAGCCGATCCAGGAATTGGCCAGGAACATCAGGACGGTTCCGATCACGTTCAAGATCACCGACATGCTCAAATGCAACCACTTCAGCAGCCCCTCCTTCATCTTGTCCCAGCCATAATAATAGATGTAGAGGGTTCCGCTCTCCGCCACGAACGTCAGGGCATAGATGTGCATGACCGGACGGAAGATGCTGGAGAGGTATCCGAAGAAGGCCGGATAGAGAGTCAAGAAGGTGAAGATCAGGATGCCGCCCAGGATGGCGGTGAGCGAGTAGGCCGTCAAGCTGATCTTGATGAAGTCATAGGCGAGCTGGTCGTACTTCTTGGCCATCGCCTTGTCCTTCGTCACGACCCCCATGAACTCGATGACCATGCAAAAGATGGGGACGGCCAGGACGAAGCTGCCGTAGTAGAGGTGCTGCTGGTTGGCGAACCAGAGCAGCACCCGGCTCTCGAAGTTGTAGCGCGGGTAGTCCTTGGGGCTATCCGTCGTCTTGGGCGCCGGGGCCCCCGAGACAATGCCCTCGGTCTTGTAGTAGACGTCGCGCGCCTTCTCGACTTTCTTCTCAGCCTCGGCGCCTTCCTTCTTCGCCGCGTCGGCCGGAGGCGCACTGGCTGCCGGCTCCCCTCCCCCGCTGGCGAGCGCGGGAATCGCCACAACGATTGGCAGAAGAAGCAGGCCAATCATCGCGCTCAACGCCATCACCGACAGCGTCTTTTTGCTGGTTAAACTACCCATGGCTACCTCCTTCAACAGTCGCGATATGGTTCTAAGAGAGCTTCGATCGCAACCGGCCTGACGGCCCGGCCGCGATCGCCACACCAGGCGTATGAGTTATTTCCGGAACAGATACCAATAATCCAAGCCCTGCATGTCCATCAGGAAATGATCAACCAGCGTGAAGTAGGTGACGGCGATGACCACCGAGACAATGACGGCAATGACCGGGTTGTTAAGCGCGCTCATTTCTCTCCCCCCATTAAAAACGAAGCCACCAATTGCCAACCGGGCTCTTCATGTTCAACGACCCGTCAGCAGGGGCACTGAATCCCAGCGAACCAGTAGAAGAACCAGAGGCTCACGGCACAGGTGATGTAGAAGATCATCTTGCCGATTTTGACCTTCGTGTCGTTTTGCGGTGCGGCTGCTTCTGCTCCCATTTCCATCTCCTCATGTGCGACGATTGACGTATAAAAGCTCCGGCTTCCCCTTACCCCTATGTTCTTGACAGGCCTCTAACTCTATGTTAATGCTCTCTTCGTCATCCTTACTAAAAAGGGCACACGATGAGCAAAAATTCAAAAATTTTCGACATTATAGTTTTGGCTGGCATGGTTGTCAATATAATTTTGGCCGTGTTTTTGATTCTCTATTATTTTGATTTCTTATGACTTTTTCCCGCTCGTAGCCATACCCGCATCCCCTGCTCCCGCACCAGAAATCGCGCATCGAAAGCCGATCGTTTCATCACGAAAATCCGGCACCATCTTGCTGCGGCTGGTGATCCGCACATCACTACCACTGGTGGTATAGCCTCCCCCGCGCATCACTCGATAGACCCCATGGTCCGGTCCCCTGGGATTCTTGTCAACCGGATCACGGTAGGCATCTTCCGCATACCAATCCGCCATCCACTCCATGACGTTGCCCGCACCGTCCGCCACGCCGAAGGGACTCACGTCGCGCTTGAAGGTACCCACGGGAGCCGTGGCTTCATAGCCGTCCTTGGCGACGCCACGGTTTGACGCCATGGGGTCCTGGTCGTTTCCCCACGGCCACAGCCGGCCGTCGGTTCCGCGCATGGCTTTCTCCCACTCCGCCTCGGTCGGCAGGCGTTTGCCCTTCCATCGGCAATACTCGTCCGCATCCTCCCACGAAACATAGGCGACCGGTTGGTTCGCCCCCGCCATGCGACTCATGTTTTTTGCATACCGGGACGGCGGGGCCGCTTTGCGGTGCCCCGTCGCAGCCACGAAGGCCTGGTACTGGTGGTTGGTCACTTCATAGCGGTCGATCGAAAAGGCATCCAGATAGACGGGTCGCTCCGGCTGCTCGTCGTACCCGCCCACGTTGGTACCGCGGACGAAGGGCCCGGCCGGAACGGCCACCATCTCGTCGGTCAGGGGCGTCTCGTTCGTTGAAGCCGGCTGCGCGGCCGGCTCGGTGGACTGGGGAAGGGTCGGGTCCACGGGGGGCAGGCTGGTCCCCCGAAGAATTCCCATCACGGGTATGCCCGCCATGAACAGCACGACGAGCAGGAACGCGATCTTGAATTTGGTTTCGAGCATGGCGCAGGACCTCAGGCCACGCGTACGGTCGGCGGGCGCTTACACTGGACCGAGTCGCTCAGGACTTCCCCCTCTGTCCCTTGGGCTCCTCATCCGCGTCCTTCGCGCAGCGAATGCCGATCGTGGTATCCGTGCGCCACATCTTTGCTTGGAAGCGTTTGGATAGCCGGGCATTGTGCTGGGTCTCCCGCCACGAGCCGCCGCGGATCACCTTGTGTTGTCCCTCTTCGGGCCCCGGGGGATCGCGGTAGGAAGTCTTCTCATAGTAGTGCTCGTCGTAGGTGTCCGCCACCCACTCGGCCACGTTGCCGGTCATATCATAGAGCCCGTAGGGACTCCGGCCGGACTCGAACGAGCCGGGAGGGGCCAGGTACTTGAACCCGTCTTCATCCCCGTCCACGTTCGCATGGCCGTTCCCGAACTCATTCCCCCAGGGATACCGAAGCTTGCCTTCGCCGCGACCGGCCTTTTCCCATTCCGCCTCGGTGGGCAGCCGTTTGCCGGCCCACTTGCAATAGGCGTCCGCATCGGCCCAGGACATGCCCATGGCCGGCAGCTCCGGCTTCAGAATCTTGGCTTGGTCGTCCTCGAAAACCGGGATGAAAGGTTTGCCCCGCTTGGTCATTTTGACGTACCGATCGTATTCGGCCTGGGTGACTTCCTTTTTATCCATGTAAAAGGTCGCCAGGTACACCTGATGCTCCGGCGCCTCGTCCGGATCCCCTTCCTTGCTTCCCATCGTGAAAGGGCCTTCCGGAATCTGTACCATCTCGCGCCCCTCTTCTCCCACGATGGTCTTGTACATCGAATAGTCCCGTGCCGCGACGGGCGCGACGGGCTTGCTCTCGACCACGATCGACGCTGCCAGTTCCCGCTGCTTCTTCGACTTGTAGGACTCATAGACGAGCCCCACGATCATGAGGATAAAGGACGCAAACACGAAGATGATGGATCCGATTAAGACGCCTCTATTTTCCATAATCCCTCACCGACCGGCGCCGGACGCTTCCATCGCGCGATCGACGACCGTCTTTACGATTTCCCATCATGCTGCGCGGCGGCCCGTTTGCGCTCGGCTCGGAGATCCAAGAGCATGGAACATTGCACCCCCAGAAACCCGCCCATCGCGGCCCCGGCTCCGGCGCCGATCGAGATCTTCTCCGGACCGGCCAGAAGCCAGGCCAGCGCGCCGCCCAACAGAGTCCCGATCAGGATGCTGATGAGAAACCGACGCCCTCCAAAGATGCCGACGACGGTGCCCAGCAGGACGCCGACCCCGACGGCGACCGGCAACGTCCCCTCTCCCATCAGCAGGCCGAGCAGGGTCCCGACCGTTCCCATGACCACCGCGCCGAGGAGCATGTCGAGGATCTTGCGCGAAGACGCCGGGGGCTTTTCTGCAGCGGTCGAGACCACGGCGCGTTCCCTTTCCCTACGGCGCGGAAACGGCGATCGGCCCGAAATCAATGTCAACGCCGGGCCCGCCGAAGAGCGAAATGCCCCAGGCCTTGTCGGCCGGCTCATGCCCGTGAATCCGCTTGAAATCCTCGTAGGCGTTCACCCGCTCTTCAATCCACTCCCCGAGCGGCTGGACGCCGGTGCGCTGGACGATTTCGGAAGCGTCAAAGAGCCCGCCCTCTTTCATCGCCCCCTTCGCTTTGGTTGCGCTCCAGACATACTTGTTCGCCACCGGGATGACCATCAGATCCGTGTCCAGCGACACAAACACCGCCGCGATGGGCTCCGCCCCGGTCGGCGCCGCCTTCAAGCGCCACCGCCAAGTCAGGATCGGCATGGCCTTGGGGTCCCACGCAATTCTCTTGTAGACCCGCTGGTCGGCCTTGCGGACCGCGAGGAACGAACCGCTGCCTTCCGATTGAACCTGATAGGCCTGTTTGGCGGCGGATTCGTTGCGCTGCGCCTTCCAGTCCTTCGGAAACCCGTCGGCCGTTTTTGCCGCGAAGTCTTCCAACACGACCGGACCGGCCGGAGCGGTGATGGCGGTGCCGGACAGGGCCAGCAGGAGCACGCCGGCTGCCGCCGCCAACGCCGTTCGCGCCGATGACCGCAACCACTCGACAGCCCTCATGACGGCTGCACCTCCCGAGAGGAAGAAAGCAGGGCGGACCGGTCCTCCGACGCGAGCGCGGGCAAGGAAGCGGACCGACTGCCGCGGCTGCTGATCCAGAAGAGCAACAGGGCGGTCGACCAGAAGACCACCATGTTCACGGTGACCATCTTGGCGGCAAAGGCCAGGGAGGGGGTGAAGGCCCAGGGCGAGAGGTCCGGCATCACTTCGTTGACGTGCCAGGAGAGGCGCCCGGAAGAGCGGATGTACCCCATCAGCCCCATCACCCAGGTGAAGGTGGCCGCCAGCCCGAACAGCGCGACCATGCCCCGGGCCGAGATCTTGCCCCATTGAATCGCCCCGTGCACTTTGGCCCCCCGCAGCATGGCCCGGTTGATGAGCAAGCCGACCAGAAGCAAGGTGAAGGTGCTGGCGGCTTGCGGAGAAGACAGGCCGACGCGCACGCTGGCCGGCAGATAGAAGCCGTAGACCGCCAGCCAGACGATGTTCAGGAGCCCCGCCCCGAACAGGACCGCCAGCACGATATTCCCCGTACGGGTCCACGACACGGTGATCGTCCGGTTGGCCCGCCGGTAGAAGATGTAACTGAGGGCCGTGAGACAGATCATCGCGTTGATCGCGCCGTTCTTGGCGGACATGACCCCGTAATTCCCGATCACCGGGTGCTGCGCCCCTCCCATGGCCTTCACTTCGCTCGGCGCCATCACGATCGTGTGGGGGGTCAGCCAGACGAAGAGGCAGGCCGTCAGGGCCAGAACCAGATACTTGAGGTGTCCCTGGTACCGTTCGCCGCCGCGGATCCGCCCCATGCTCTGCCACAGATAATAATTGATGCCCAGGAACAGGACCCCCACCAGCAGAGCCTGGACGACGAACAGCCAGGTCAGGAGCCCCCCCATCATCGTCACCCCCATGCTCTGCCGGAAGGCATAGACCGACCGCATGAGCCAGTAGCCGGCAAACGGCATCGGCAGGAGCGCGCAGACCGTCACGAACAGGAAAATGTACCCGACCCAGTCGTAGTAGGCCCGTTCTTCGTCGGACTTGCTGGTCAGGAACCGATAGGCCGCGTAGGCGATCACCACCGCGCCGCCGGACATGAGGTCCGCCAGGAACCGGTGGACGTTGAGCGGGTTCCAGAGCGCCGAATGGAGCAAGTGCCACGCGTTGCCCAAATAGCGGCCCTGCCCGTCGACGCCGGCCGGCGCCATCATGAACGCGGCCCAGGCATTGGCCAGCAGCAACAGCACTGCGCCCAGGCCGTTCGCCACGATGCCCAGGGAGGCGTGCAGCCATTTCAACGCCGGCGCCGCCAGACGGTCCCAACTGTAGTAATAGGCGATTAGGACGAGCGACTCGCCCAGAAACACCAGCGCATAGATCGGCATCATGGACTTGAAGGTTCCGCCCATGTACCGCATGAAGCTGGGGTAGAGTTTGATGAACATGGCGAGCATGAGGCTGCCCACCACGGCGGTCAGGGAGAGGGCCAGCAGCGCCACCTTGAGAAAATCGCGCGCCAACCCGTCGTACCGGGCGGCCGTTACCGGATCGCGCGCCATAAGCCCCATGAACTCGATGATCACGCAAAAGATCGGCAGGGCCAGCACGAAGCCGCCGAAATAAGTGTGCTGCTGGGTCACGAACCAGACCAGGATGCGGTTGTCCAGGAACCCGTAGCGGGGGTACACCGCATCACCGGAAGCAGGAGCCGGCGGGCCCACCGGCAGCCCTTCGGTCTTGTAGTAGATGTCGGTACCGGCTTGTTCGGCCGGCTGCAGCGGAGCCTGCCCCAGTGCCGTTGCGCCAAACGCACCGAGCAAAGGCAGGCCGACCACAAGCAAGCAGAGCCAGGCGGCCACCGCCGCCCACCGGACCCTTCCCTGCCTGAACATCCGACCGGCTCGACGCATCAGCATGGACCGTCCTTACCCCCTCCTGACTGATTCTTGTACCACACCATCCACCGACGGGACGACCGGCTTGCCGGACGAGGTCCCTTTCGACAGGATCCCCAAGACAAACGGGCAACGCAAGAGGGAGGCCGGGATCGTCTGCTGGATCCGATCCTCCACATGCCGCCGGTGCCCCAGGTAATAACAATAGAGGGCCATGATCCCTCCGACCATCCCGGCGATCACGCCCTGCACGAGCCCGCCCGTCTGGTCCATCCTAAAGAGGAAATCGACCATCCCAACCAAGACCAGGTAATACGTCGCGGCGAAGGCCAGCCCGGGCCACCACCAGAACCGGAACAGTTCAGCCCAACCGACCGATCTCCACAACCCTCGCCATTCACCCAGCCGCTGTTCGCCGGCCAGATATGCCATAAGAGCCAGGCTCCCGGCAATCAGACTCACCGCTGCGAGTTGCCCCAACTCCGTCCGACCAACCTCGCCTGCATGGGTGGCGCCCCAGGAAAGCGCGGCGGCGAGGCACGCCGCCAGAACCGTCCATCGTACGAGCAAGGCCGGCCGTTCCCCCAAGAGCGCCCGCAGGGGGGCCCCGTCGGGAAACGTCATGACGGTCTCTCCCTTTCGTTGCAACAACCGGACATGTCCGATCTCAAACGCATCCCGCGCTACGGAGGTGCAGGCGATGATGACCGCCATCATGGCGGGACCGTCGGGATGGCGCAGGAAATCGTACTGGACGAGCACTTTGAGCAAGGCCAAGACCAGCAGCGACAGCTGCACCCCGTAGACAAATCCAACCCAGCCGACCAGCCAGCCGAGCAGCCGGAGACCGTCCTCCTTCCAGAGGGCCTGCAGCGGAGCCGCGCGACCGACCCGGTAGGCCCACAGGGCCGTGGCGGCCGAGACCAGCCCGCTCAACGCCAGCAACACCAAGGGATCGGAGAGCGGGTCCGCATGCTTGACGGCCCGGTAGATGGCGAAGGCCACCAACCCCGGTACCAGCATGACCAGCCGCTTCTTCTTTCGAACCGGCTCCTCCGTCACCGCCACGGTCAGGCGCGGCAGCACGCGCAATGCCATCCGATGCAACATCACCGCACCGTCATCCGAGAAACGTCGGTCGTGACGCGTGGTTGGTTCCGACCTTGTGCAAGGTACGCGTCACGCTCCACGTTGTCCGCCACCCATTCCGAAGTAGCGGGCCTTCACTTCTTCCATCAACGAGACCGTCACGCGACCGTCCCCCTTTTCGATCGCCGTCCGCTCCAATTCCAGGCGGGCCATGACCCGCACCGGGGCCGGCACGTTGTCCAGCCTCCGCTCGGCCTCCGCATCCCACCCAACCGCACCGCCCTGCCGGGCCTGACCCAGCAGGGTCATGGTGACGACCTTCCGGCCCTGCGCCCTCGCGTACTCTTCGACCTCGGCCTTGACCAGGGGAGCCACATACGGGGGCATCCGTTCCAGCATGTGCTGCGCATCGTCCGTCCACATCAAGCGATCCACCAGAGCCAGGGCTTCTTCCGAGGACGCGTCGAGCCCCACGAGCAACCCGCAAGCCAGACATTCGCACCGCACGAGCCAGGCCGCTGCGCCGCGCCCCTCGGCGCGGGGGTCCGGTTGCTCGTCCACCCCCTGTGTGTGCATCCACCGGCCGCAGCCACAGACCAGCATAAGCCACTCACCCGATCTTGCCCGGATACAGGATGTAGAGCATCGTATAGGTAATGCTCCCGGTCATGAAGAGAATGCAGTAGATGATCATCGTGAAGCGGCCCAACGCCCGGTGCCGCCGCTCGCCGTTCGGCCAGATCCGCTGGATCGCGATCTCGACGGCCAGCACGATGCCGACCAGCAAAAGCAGGCTCAGATAGACCGTGAGTTTGCGCGCGGAGAACCCCGCGGTGGCCACCCGCGATGCAAAGAGAAGCAGCACGAGCCCGGTCACGACGCCGAAGATCGCGCCGACCTTTTTCCAGGACGTCTGCAGCACCGCGTCCTTCAGAACCCGTTTCCCATCGGCGAAAGCCTGCGCACGGAAGCCCAGCACGATCATGTAGATCGCCATCACGAGACCGATCACCACGAGGATGATATGGAGCGTCAGGAGCGGGATGAAGACATGGTCGTAGAGCGCTTGAGATCCGCCGAACCCCTCTTTCCCCTCCACCGCCAGCACGCCCAGTTGCCGGAACAGGTAGTAGCTCGTGAAGAAGGCCAGCATCGCCACCATGCCGCCCAGCATCAGCCAGTGATGAGGGTCCGCCTGCCGGCGTCTGGCCTGCACCCATCCGACCACAAAGAGGCCGGTGAAGAGGGTCGCCATGAGCTGGCTCAAGTCCGCCCCGATCGTGGCATGGGTCCCGAAAAAACCAGGCTGCTTCAGCCACTCCAACATAGCGCCTTTGACTCCAGTTGAAAGTCGTCAGTTCGCAGTTTCAGCGGACTTACCACTGAGAACTGACAACTCTACGATTTTGTTCCTTGCACGACCGCCGTGCGCTCCAGTTCCACGACGGCCTGAAACCCGGCCTCTTTCATCCAGCCCATGGCCTCGGCGACCTTGTAACAGCGGCCCTTCTCGGTGTTGACCAGGATGTGAACCGCGAAGGCCGTGACCCAGGCGGGTCCGGTGCCCGATTCGTCCAGAAACCGGTCCTTGATGATGAGGCGCCCGCCGGCCTTCAAATGGGCATAGCATTTTTTCACGAGCGCGGCGTTGGCCTCGGGGCCTTGATAGTGCAGAATGTCGGACATCAGCACGGCCTCGTAGGGACCGCCCAGAGGGTCCGCATTGAAGTCGCCCGCCTGCAGCCTGATCCGCCCTTCAAGTCCCGCATCCTTGACCGCCCGTTCGGTGACGGTCAGCGTCTGAGGCAGATCGAACACGACCGCGTTCAGGTGCGGGTAGGTGCGACAGAAGGCGATCGCGTTGGTGCCGGCGCCCCCGCCAAGATCCAGCAGGGTTTTGGCCTCGCCCAGTTCCAGCCGCTTGGCCAAACCCGGCCCGCTCTGCTGCCCGATGCGGTCCAGCACGGAGAGGACGTTGGCGCCCAGTTCCGGATCGGTTTCAAACACGTGACGGCTCACCGGCGAGCGACCGGTCCGGATCGTCTCCTCCAGCTTGCCCCAGTTGTTCCATTCGGCGTCGTGCAGGAGCAGCAAATGTCCGACGTAGTTGGGCGCGGTCCGGACCAAGTGATTCCGCGCCACGTCGGTGTTGCCGTAGCGGTCGGCTTCCTTGGTCAGGACCTTCATCGCCACGAGGGCGTTCATCAGCAACCCGATCGCCCGCTCGTCCGCACCGATCTGGCGCGCGACCTCGGCGGCGGAGCGTTCCTTCTCGCCCAAGGCCGAGAACAGATCCAGCTTCACCGCCGTGAGGAGGATCTTGGTTTCCCAATAGTAGCCGAGCTGAAAAATCTCGGCGAGCGATAACTCGCGTCGCATCTCGTTGTACCAAGGACTTCGCCGGGGACCGCGGCCTATGCCGTGGCTTGCATCAGAATCAGCAATCTTACCCAGTTCGAGGAGTGAAAGGCAAGGCGCGGCGGGGTGCCTCGGTTGACGGAGGGCGGGCAACTTCGGCTTTGCCATGATGCGTTGACGTCAGACTCCTCCTCACCGTCATAGCGAGCGCCCTTCGTACTACCCATCCCTCCCATCCGAGGCCGCGAGAAGAGGATGCTAGCAACGGGTTGGAGGATGAGGAACGATCGGGGAGATTGGGGAATGGCATGAAAAACAACAGGGGCAATGGCCGTTCGGCCATTGCCCCTGTTGCAGGCGACGAAGAAGCTGCCTGTGTCAGCGTGTCGTTACTTCTTGACCTGGAACTTGGCCTCGGCCTTGCCGCCCTCCGGGACGTCCACTTCGGCCTCGACCTTGCCCGCGAACGGATGCCAGGCGACGACTTTGTGCTTGCCGGCCGGCACGTTCTGGATCTCGAAGCTGCCGTCGTCCTTCACCACCGTGTAGTGGGGATTGGAGACCGGCAGGAAGAAGGACTGCATGAACTCATGCTGATCGCACTGGAGCCGCATCATGGAGCCCTGCTTGTCCTTGCGGAGCACCGCCGGCTTGTCCAGCTTGGAGCCCTTCTCGGCGAGACCGATGTTGAAGATGGTGGTGGAGCTGGCGCCCATCACCTCGAAGGAGTGCGGGTTGTGCAGCACACCCTTCACCGACTTGGGATCATCCGGATCGGAATCGTGGTTCTCGACGTGGAAGTTCTTCTGCTTGACCACTATCCCCGTGTAAGGCTGGAATTCGCAGAACTCCGCCACGACGTCCGTGCCCTTGTAGCCGTCCATGAAGGCCTTGTCCTCGATGTCGGTCACAGCCACGACCGCAGCCTTCAGCCCGCCATCCTTCCCAACCTCGATGGTCCTGAGGATGCGCTTGTCGCCCTGGGACAACTCCTTCTTGGGAATCTTCGGGCAGAACTTCGGATTGGGGAACTTGGCGAACGAAAACTCCTTTTCCTCGGCCTTGCCCGCATAGGTCACCTTGCCGGTGATCGTGCCCCCCGCATAGGAGGTGAGGGGCGCCGCGAGGAACGCCGCCACCACGAGAGCAAACATTGCGATGAATAGACCCTTCTTCATAAGACTGCCTCCTTGGTGATTAGAACCCCGGACCTCTCTGAATCCGTTTACGCCCTTTGACGTCGCGAATGAACCCCAGAAACCGGACCAACACCTTCGTCTCCCACACGCAAGTCGGAGAAGATGACCATCAAGCTCAACCCAAGCTCAACTGTTAGCTGGAGCGCTCGCTGGTTGCGTGTAACCTTAGTATGGAGGGCCGTTCTGCGGTTACAGAAGCGGTTCCTATACAGCAATTGGCATTACCTGTCAAGGCAAAACCCTCTTCATGTAAAAAATTATTTATTTATCAATCGGTTTTATCTGGCACTGAAGAAGAAAGCACCCGTCCGAGCGCCCCGCCGGCCGTCGCGCGGACCGCATCATCCTGGTCCTTGAGCGCTTTCTTGAGCATGGGGATCGACTCTTTTCCCCCAACCTGCCCCAGCGACCTGGCCGCGGCAATTCTAGGTCTGGGGAGGGGATCGTCGAGCAGGAGCTGAAGCGTCCCGAGGATCTCAGTCCCACGGCCGTTCCCCATGGCCTTGGCCGCTGCCGCCCTGATGCCGGGATCGGTGCTCCCGGTGAGGTCCCGGATCGCTCCGGCGCAGTCTCCATAGGGAACCCCGAGACGCAGAAGAGCCGCCAAGGTGGCGGCACGCACTGCAAGGTTGGCATCGCCCAGCATCTTCTTCAACGCGGGGATCGCTTCGGCTGATCCCCCTTCCCCCAGACTGATTGCGGTGGAGGCCCGCACCGCCGGAATCGGGTCATTCAAAGCAGCCACGAGCGCTTGCGTCGCTTCCGGCAGCCTCAATTCTCCCAGGGCCGTGGCGGCCGCGCCGCGGGAGGACGGTTGCGCGTCCGCCAGAGCCTGCAGGAGTATCGGGAGCGCTCGACGGTCCTGCAGATCCCCGAGCATCCGAAGCGCCGCGCCCCGCTCCTCGGGATTCGGGACGCCCGCGGCATCACGAACCCGGTTCCAGGCGTCGGCTCGTCCCAGTATGACCAGCGCGCCTGATGCAGCGACCCGGACGATCGGCTGCTCGTCGTTGAGCGACTTCTCCACCAACGAAACCACGGAGCGGTCTCCCGATCGCCCCAACCCTTTCAGCGCCGCGGCCCGCACCATGGCAGCCTGGTCTTCCGTCGCTTTGCGGAGCCTGGCGGAGCGCTGGCCGGCCTTGAGCCGTCCGAGTCCTTCCGCGGCCAGCGCACGCACAAGCCCGGACCCGTCGCTCAAGCCGTCCTCGAAATAGGGGACGGCCTCGTCGGAATGCAGCTCCTTGAGCGCCGTATAGCCGGCCCCCCGCATCTGTTCACGCATATCCTTGAGGACCGGCGTGATGAACCCCACGGCGACTTCGCGCAGCAGCGGCTCCTCGTCCTTGCCCAGCCGCGCCTCCAGCCGCTCATAGTCCTTCAAAGCCTCGGCCGGTCGCCCAAGCTTCAGGAGGGCTTTGACCTTCAGCCGGAGCACTTCCGGGGCGGGAGCTCCCTCCTTGGCAAGCAGGTCGAGCAAGGTCACCGCCCGCTCATACTGCCGTTGCTCGAACGCCGACCGGGCCTCCCGGAGCGTGTCGGACTGCTTCGAGCTTGCCGCCGGCAGGGCCTCGCCCCCGCAGAACAGGAGCAGCAGAGAGAGCATGGCAGAAGCAAGGAGGGAAGAGCCCTGCGGTCGGGAGGGGGTTTTTCCTACCGTCAGAACAGGCATGGGCTATTGCTGGTGTTCCACGAGCGGAACGATCTGGACCGGCCGGCCCAGCACGCCGGGACCGAAGCGAGGGTTCTCCACCACCTCGTGCGCCGTGCGACGCCCGGTCGGTGCTTTGAGCGAGAGCGCGGTCGTGACGGTCCCGTTCGGCTTTACCGTGACCATCGTCGCTGTCACGGGACCGGCCTGAGGATGCCACACCACCAGCCGATAGGTGCCGGGCGGCACGCCGGTGATCGTGAACTGTCCGGACGCGTCGGTGATGGCGTAATAGGGGTTGTCGATGGCCAGCGCCCAGCTTTCCATATACGGATGGAACCCGCACTGCATGACGAACGTCCGCCGCCCTTTGCTCAGGTATATCGGGCCCAGCATGGACTTGCCCAACTCATGCTCGTGCGAGGCGTGCAGGTCTCCCCGCTGGTGGTGAACGTTCATGGGGAGAGGGGCGTTGAACAGGACCCGCGCACCGAGGCTGGTGGACGTTTCGTAGGCCTGGATATCGTGCATGACCGGGTCCATGTTGACGACCTCGACGGCATGGCCGTCGCGTACGATCGTCACGAACGGCAGGAACTTGCAATCGCGGGCCTCTACGTGAGGAACCGAGACCCCGAACGCCTTTCCGGCTGAGATCCCCTCCAGCATGACGACGGAATCCTTGAGCCCGCCGGAGCCGTCCACGACGAAATCGTGCAGGAGTCGCCAGCCGTTCCCGTTCGAAATGCGGCCGCAGTATTGGGGATCGGGATAGATGACGAGGTTGTACCCCTTGGGCGCCGGCGCCGGCCCCTCCAGGCTGACCCGCCCCGTCACGGTCCCTCCCTCTTTGACGTCGATCACATCGTAGGCTGCCGAGACGCCTCCGGTCAGCACGGCACCGACGCTTGCCGACAGGGCCAGAAGCACGGTCATCATGCCGCGCCCTCTACCCCTCTTGCGTTCTTCGCGCTTCACGTTTCACGCCTCACGTTTCACGGTTTCTGCAACTCCAATGTGGGCTTGATATCGATGGACCGACCGAGCGCTTCGAGCCCGAATCGCGGGTTGTCCTCCACTTCGTGGGCGCTGCGGCGCCCCTTGGGAGACTCAACCGTGAAGTGGGCCCGGACGGTCTGCTTCGCGGACACGGTGATTTTCTGCTCCAGCACCTTGCCGACGGCAGGATGCCAGGCCATCAGGACGTATTCTCCAGGCGGGACGCCCGGGATTGAAAAGGCGCCGTCATCCCCCGTGATCGCGTAATAGGGGTTGTCGACCGCGAGCCCCCAGCTCTCCATGTAGGCATGGAATCCGCACTGCATGACGAAGATCCGACGCCCTTTGGTCATGTGAATCGTTTCTTTCATGGGCTCGCCGGGAATGTGCTTGTGGTACTCGGCATCCACGCCCAGCTTGGGATGATGCGGGTTCATCGGCAGGGGCGTGTTGAACAGAACGCGTGGGCCGAGTTGCGAGGTCTCGTACGCCTGAATGTCGTGGAAGACGGGGTCCATGTTCACGACGACCACTTCGGCCTGATCCCGGACGACGGTCAAGAACGGCATGAACCGGCAATCTCTTGCCTCGATCGTCGGCGGGTTGAACGTGAACGCCTTCCCACGTTCGATGTCCTTGATCAGCACCACGACATCCTTGAGCCCCCCGTCCGGGGCGATCTTGAAATCCTCCAGCAGCCTCCAGCCGGTCCCCGTTGAGATCCGACCGCAGTAGACAGGGTCCGGAAAGGTAATCAGGTTGAAGCCCTTTGGGACCGGCTTCCCGCCGATAATCGTCACCTTGCCGGTGATGGTGCCCCCATCGCTCACCGTCATTTCATCGTAGGACCACGCCGGCACCGTACACAGCAGTGCCAGGCAGAATGCAACGCTCAGGTACCTCATGTCAGCCTCCGAATGAGCACGGATGAAAGCACCGATGGCCCAATCCTACTGGAACGGTCGGCATAAAAAAAGGGGGGAGCCATGAACGGCTCCCCCCAACGATCACTGCCCAGCCCTCTCGGGTAGCTCGCCGTTACTTCGAAGCCACCGGGATCGCCTGCACGGTTCCCGCTTCCCCCTCCCGAGCGCTCTTCACACCCGGAGCCGCTCCAGACAGCGGCAAAAGGCGCTGATCGCCGGCCGGCAGGACGCGGAGGTAGCCCCACTGGCCCGACTGCGAATAGGGCAACCGCTGGTTGCTGTACACATAATCCCCGGCCAGTCTGGCAGGCCCGCCAGCCGAAGGAATGAATGCGTCGATCGCTTCCGAGCCGGAGAACTCGACCACGCTGATCATGTCGGCTCCCCGCATGAACGGCTCGATGGGCCATTCGTGCTTCTCGACGCTGAACATCCCGTTCTGCTCGTTGTTGGCCCCCAACACATGGACCCGAACCGGATCACCGGCATGGGCTTCGATGATCGGCGTGATCGGATCCTCCGGTTTGTCCGCCGTGCAGGGCTGGAAGATCTTGCCCAGCGAACAACCCGTTTCTTCGCGGTACTTGTACGGCTCCGACCGGTAGTTGATGCCGGTCAGACCCGCCACGTTCTGCACGTAAGGCATGAAGCTGGTGCCGATGATGTTGTCCTCATCCTGGAAGAACAACGCCACGTCCCGGTAGTTGGGCCGGTTCTCGTTGCCGGGGATCGTGCGATCCACGATGACGTCGGCCGCCCAGCTGTTCTTCAGAGAAATGTCCGTGCCGGTCTTGGGATCGCGGTACTTGGACCCCTTCGGCCCGAGCACCACCGCGCCGAACAGCCCGTTGCGCGGATTCAGCATCACGTTGCCCCAATCCCACACCAACGAGGTGGCCTCGCCCAGGAACGGATCGGCGTAATAGGTGTAGGTCCGGTTTTCACCCGGCGCAATGGTCTGGTCCCCTGGGTTGTTCCCCACGTTGGCGCCGAGGGAGTCCTTCGGATCAAACGCCAGGCCGATGGCCGAGAAAGAAGCCCGGCCGGCCTTCATCTTGTTCTTCAGATTGACCTTGATGCAGTCCCCGACGTTCGCGCGGATCGTCAGCGGCATGGGTTGCATACCCCCTGCCACTTTCGACACGTCTTCCTCCAGCGCGTAAATCTTGGCGTCGGGATTGGAGATCTGGATCTTCCGCTCGAAGTCCACCTCGATGGCCTCGGGCGCCTTCGGGTTGAACTTCATGGACGGATAATCCATGGCCACGACGTTGAACGTCTTCACCGGCGCATCGGCCGGACACACCGGCTTGGCCGTCGGGATTTCATTGCGGGCCGAATACCCAGCCGGCAGCTTCTGCAGGTCCGACTGTTCCTTGTCGTAGACCCGCACGATGCCCCAGCCGCCCTCGGAGAACTTCGAGGACCGGCCGTTGAAGTGGATGTAATCGCCGGC
>CAZKHY010000003.1:51956-56366 GCA_964552455.1 uncultured Nitrospira sp. | reverse complement strand
ATAGGAGAATATTCCCGAGAGCAAGAAATGTCTAGAACGTGGTTCAGGCGACGGGTTTAGCAAGCGACCCGTCGCCTGCTTTCTTTTTAAGTACGCGAATCCACTTTGGGAGGTGTGACATGGCCTGAACGATCATCCGCCGGGAGCGGCGGGGTCCCCGCCCGCTGGCCGAAGCCGGAAAGCCGGTACTGACCGAGGTACCACGGTCCAGACCGTGGCCGAGGGAATACCGGAAGGCCATTCCGGTTCGAGCGGCGTGGCAAGGGGTGCCGCGGAGGCGTCGGGAGCGACAGGGCATGCCACGCCGACCTTCTCTTATCGCGCCTTCTCGCGGGGCTTGCGACGGGGGAGAGGCGGGCGATCCGGCGAGCCTTCCAACTCTTGAAGCTTGAGCCGCACTTTCTCGATCAGCCGTTGGTTGGCGGGTATCGGCGGGGCGGTCTGCAGGAAGATCCGGAACTCCCGCACCGCCTCGTCCCGCCGGCCGGAAGCCAGCAGGGCGCGGCCGAGTCCGGCATGGGCTCTGGCCAGATCCGGCTTGAACCGGAGCGCCTCACGGTACTCGCGTATGGCTCCGTTCAGGTTGCCCTCCTCCTGCAGGAGGTGTCCCAGGGTGAGATGGGCCCGCGCATTGGAGGGGTCCAGGACCAGGGCCCGCTGGAGCATCGCCTTCATACTGGCTCGGTCCTGAGGGGGAGGGACTCCTCCTTCTCCGAACTCGACCCGCTGGCCGACCGGCACTCTCCAAGCCTGCACGACCAGGTCGTGGGCATCGAGCTTCGCGAAGGCCTGCTCCCGTTCCTTCAAAAGAGACTCCGCATCGGTCTTGGATTTCAGGGCCGCCAACTCCTTGGTCTTGGCTTCGACTTCCTGCCTCAGCCGGTCCGCTTCCTCCCTGACATGTCTGAGTTCTTCCTGCGCATGTTCGTTCTTGCGCAGCGCTTCGATCTGCCGGGCGACAGCCGCCGGATCGATTTTGACCGTCACATCCACGCGCACGACGGTCGTCTCCCCTTCCATCGCAGAGCGGGTTTCTTGTTCGACCACCTCCACGACTCCGGCCGTGTAGGTCCTGATCTCGTCCTTAGTCACCTGAAGGTTTTTCACTTCCGTGACCCCTTCCAGATAGGTCCCCGTCTTCTCCAGCGCGAGGCGCTTGGCGTCCAGCAGCGCGAGCCGTTTGGCGTCGGTGCGGGTGTCGTTGTCCCCCATCCGGTACTCGCCGGTCGCGGTGATCGTGCGGACTTCGGCGCCGGCGGGCACCGAGGCAAGCAGGAGGACGAGCAGGAGGCTCGCATGGACCGCACGGCCGACAACCCGATCTTGCGCAGGAGAACGCATCATCGACACCCCGGTACGTAGTTGCTGGCAGCCTAGCGCGAGCGGCACGAAATGTCCAGCATCAGCCGATTTACCGTCTTGCGGCCTTGCGTACCGATGAATCCTAATCCGTCAGACTGTCCCACTCCGGAGGCGCCCCCTCTTGAGGCTCAACGCGAAAGGCAAGGCGGCCGATGATCCGGCCGTCCTCCGTCTCCACGTCCACGCGCCAGTCGCCCGGCGCCAGACGCTGCTTGACCGTGTAGCCCCGATAGCCCCGCTCCCGTCCCCCGGAAATCGCCATGCCGATCCGGTCCGTAGTCGTATAATCCCCGCCGGGAGCCCGGTACTGCCAGCGATGGTAGATCGTGCCGTGCAAACGCACGGGGGCATAGACGGCCGCGAAGCAGTAGGCGGGACCGTCCCCATGGAAGGGATCGTCGGAGCGCTTTCCGAACTGGTACCAGGCGCCCTTTTCAAAAGTCAGCCGGTAGACCCCATCCTCCTTGGCGACCTGGTGATAGACGCCGCCCCGTTTCATCGACAAGGGAACCGGGGGAATCCAGTTGAGAAAGTAAAACCCCATGAGGACGCCCACGAGCAGGACCGCCGGGAAGCCGTGACGCCAGACTTCTCGTCCCGACCAGCCCTCCGTCCCTCGGTGGGCCAAATGCACCAAGCCCACCGCCAGACCCGCACTCAGCACCGCCCCGGCCAGGAAGATGGCGGTGTTCATGAGCCCGGTGACCACGGGAAGGAAGAATGTGATGAAGCTGAAGCAGACCAGGCCGTAGAGGCTTGCGAGCAGCCGCAGGCTGTACAGCCGTTCGAGCAGAAACTCGTTGGCCAGCAGGAACAGGATCAGGACGACCAGGAACAGGGCCGTCGTGCTCAGCGAGGCGCTGCGGAGATAAAAGATCGATTGGGCGCTGAACAGGCTCCCCAGAAAGAAGTGGATCCCCATGGGATAGTAAGGCCGGAGGCGCGTAGCCAGCCCCGTTGTCCCTTCCGAAGGAAGCCCTGTTCCCTTGGCAACCCGACAGGCTTCCATCCGCTCCGCCTGCCGCTCCGCCCGACAGGTCAGCACGATCAGGACTCCCACCAGGGCGAGGTAGAAGAGCAGGATCAGGTCGTCCAGCAGACTGTCGATCTGGGTCAGGGTGACACTGTCGAAGGTCACGCCGGAGAAGAAGAACGCCGCCGGCATGAAGGGATGGGCGATGAGCGATCGAATCCGAGCCAGCACCATACCCTCGATCACTTACGGGAATGGAGGCAGAGGCGCATAGCTCATGGGAAGTCCGGTGAGGGTTTCCAGCCAGCCCGACATGGCTTCTTCAGGGAGAGGCGCGCGGTTCAGCCGCACCTCGATTTGAAACCCTCCGTAGGCCCCGACCACCCCGATGATCGCCGATGCATCCTCCCCGCCCGGCAGGAGCTGCTGGGTTTGGAACTCGCAGAGCGTGGCATAGAGCCGGCCGGCCGGCGCGATCGCGCGCAGGACTTCCGGCAGGTCATCCAGCGGACAATGGGCCGAGCAGCGATAGGCATAGTGCGCGCCCGGCGCGATGGCCTGAAACTCCTCCAGCGCCGGCTCCGAGAATCCGGTCAGGTAGGCCCGCACCGTGGCCGGCTCGCGTCTCTCCTTTCCCGCCTCCCCGTCCCAGGTTGCGGCCAGGCGGCTGGCCGGCACCAGGAACTCAAAGGCATCGGAGGTGTTGAATTCGAACTGGCAGGGCCCGAAGGCATCAGGCCAGGAGCAGAAGAAGGGCACGTTCGGATCACGGGAACGCAGGGCCACGTTCCCTTTCTCCACGAAAGAATCGACCGGCAGATCGAGCAGCGCGATGGCTTCCTGGAAGGCGCGCCGCCGTTCCTCCAGCCAGAGGTTCCGATGACCGTCTCCCCTGGCCTCCCCCGGCGTGATCACCTCGGTCGTATGCAGACGCACCCGGATGAAGGCATGGGCGTGACGGAAGCCGAGCCAGAACATGGCGCGCGGGTAATGGGTGCGCAGCGCCTCCCGGATCCTCCAGGGATGGCTGATCGAGCAGTAGGTCCCGACGGCCTGGTGTCGCTGATAGACCGTATGGTAGGCGCCCGCTAAAAGGAAAAAATCCCCGCGCCAGCCTTCGCGCACGTGGACCAACGTGACATCTTCCGTGGGCCAGGGGTCCAGCCGATCGAGGTCATCCGGACCCTCCACCGTCCAATCCTCGATGTAGCAGATGATGTCCTTGGCGGGCGCAGCCGGCTCCAAGCCCCGGGCTGCCAGCCGGTCCCCCAGGGCCAGCACGTCCCCGAACTCCAGCTTGGCCGGAGACTCCCACCGCCGTTCACGCACGGGCGGGCTCCCCGTCCGCTTCTATCCGACCTTGCCGATCTTGCCGGTCTTGCCTGACTCGCCGAGCTTGCCGCACGGGCCTCCACCGGATCATTTGAGCCGCAACGTTTTCACCTCGACCTTCATGTCGCCAAAGAGTTTTTCCAGCCCTTCCTTGAGCACGGCGTTCACGAGTGCCTGGACATCCTCCGGCTCGAACCAGAACACCGTATCGGTGCGCGCCCCTTCCAGGGTCATTTTGGTGATGCTGTGGTCCGATTCGTTCACGCCCCGGAGCGCCACCTGGAGCTTGACCGTGATCTCGGTCGAGCCGAACCGGCTCTTGGCGTTCGCCGAAAACTCCTGGATCTGCCCCGTCACGGTGATGTCCGGCGGTCCATCCGCCCCCGGCTCCCCCGCCTTGCCGACGGAAACGCGCCAGCCTTTTTGCTTCAAATGCTCGGCCACCACGTGGGCGAGCAGGTCTCCCGGCTTGCCTCCGGGCACGTCAAAATAAGTGGCGCCGCCCCAGAAGTGCGTCCTCGTGCCCACTTTGTTTTTCTGGGGCCGCAGATCTTCGAACGGGACAACCAGGAACCTGCCCGGCTCGCCTGTAAATTGCACCGAGGCGGCGGTCGGCGGGATTTCCCGAAGATCCAGCATGACCGTCTCCCCCTTGCCGGCGCAGCCGGTGAGCGCCAGCAGGACCAGGCCGACAAGACCGACTTGGATGTACGTTGCCAGTGTCTTCACTCTTCCCTCCTCTA
>CAZKHY010000003.1:47244-51856 GCA_964552455.1 uncultured Nitrospira sp. | reverse complement strand
CCCTCCACTTGGATGGGCGAGTCGCCGCGCCACCACAGGTACCGATATTCACATTGGGACAAGGCCGCCGCCAGGACGGCCACCACCAGGATCAGCAACAGGATGCGCGTCGTTGTCGGCAAGCCTGGCTGGTCCGTCGCGGCCGCCACCTCCTTGCCGCAAAACCGACAGACGACGGCCGAAGGTTGAATCGGCTCCGCGCAGAAGGGACAGGGTCTGCGACGAGCCGGCAACAGGAACAGCAGCAAGCCGGCGAGGGGGGAAAAGATCAGCGCGAGCACGAACCATCCCAAACCGGAACGGCCGAATCCACGGGACGCCAGAATCCCGACGGCGATCGCCAAGAGCACCCACAGGCCCACCCCCATTTCCATCAGACGAGTGTACCGAACCCGGCAGCGGCACGTCCACTCCCGCGCGCGTTGCCCGTCATCCGCGAAGCGCGAAGCGTTTTTAGTTCACAGTGATCCGTTTTCAGTTCAACGACTGAGAACTGATGACTGAAAACTGATAGCCTCGCGAGAGACGAGATACGCTTCACGTGTCACGAGCGACGTCTGGGGTCAAGGCGTGATGACCGGCAGCAAAGCCCGGAGCGTTTCGCGGGCGACCTGCGGGAGCCGCCCTTCGACCACCTCGGGCTCGTCGAGCCGGACGAACCGCGCCAGCTTGAAGAAAGGCCGGTTGGACAGGACGGCGGCAACCTCCGGCTTCCGGTCGTGCGTCAACGGAAGCGTATAGCCCTCTCCCTGCCTCCATTCCCAGAGGGTCGGGGCCAGACAGAGACAGAGCCCGCGGCCCGCCACCTCGTGGTAGCGGTTGATGAGGTTCTGCTTGTAGCGCCGCACCGGCGCTCCCTCCAGGATCAGGGCAAAGACGACGTGATGGCCCCACCAGAAGAGCGACCGGAAGGTGAGCTTCTCCGCTCCGGAAAAATGTTTGGGAAAATCGAGGTACTGGTAGGGGAACTCCTCCAGGTGCTCCCCCTTCACGAACTGGAATTTGGCGGCGTCGAAGTCCGCCGGCGCCAGAAGTCCGACACCGGCCAGATCCGTTTTCAGACCGGCGTGGATGTCGTCCAGAATGCCCCGCATCTTGCTCATGATGCGCGCCTTGGCCGGGAAAAACTTCTCGTCGGCGATCAGGCTGATTTCGTCGGGCGTGAATCGAATCATAAAACCAATGATGAGTGCTGAACGCTGAGTGATGAATGATGCCCGTGGAAAGGTGAATGGAGAACCAACACTCACGTTCCCCTACTCATCATTCATCGCTCATCACTCTGCACTATACTCTGCACTATTTCATTCAGCGCTGGTGCGTTTCGAAGGCCGCGACTTCCAGGTCATAGGTCCGCCGGCATTCGGCGCATCGGAGCCCGACCGAATCCCGGACGACATCGACGTCCCGCACCCCCAGTGCCGCCTGATGAGCGGCGGCGCATCCCAGCAGATGGCCCGCCGCCTCTCCGCCATGCACCTCCTCGGCGGCGGAGAGCGAGACCGGCTTGCGCGCGGTCAGCGTGCGCACCGTCAGACGGTGGAGCATGTTACAGGAGGCGCAGGCCAGGAGGATTTTTTCCGGGAGGGCCAGCTTCTTGAGACTCAGACAAAGGCGGTGTGAGGCAAAACATTGCTGGATAAAGGCCCCGCTGCGAAACGTGGGGGACATAATAACGGTTGAATGATGAGTGATGAACGCTGAACGATGAATAGCAGATCTGTCTCGTTCTTCAATTCAGCATTTATCATTCAGCATTCAGCGCTGTCCTTTACGCGGCGGCCAGTCGCACGAGGACCAGCAGAGCCAGCACTCCGGCCGCGTACGGGATCACACAGGAATAGAGCAAGGCCTTGAGGGCCCGGGCACCCGCCAGCTCGCTGGATACGCCCGTCTCCCTTGCACGCTGTTCCTTGTACACGAACTCGTAGGAGAGGATCGCGACCGTCAGGGTCAGAACCATCACCCGGCTGGTACGCGGCCAGGTATAGAGACCGCTGAGCAGGAAATCCGCAGTAAAAAATCCGCTGCAGAGCAGAGTGAGGGGCGCGATCACGAAGCGGATCGCTTCGCTGAACCACCAGTGCCAGGCCGGCTCTCTCGAAAGTCCTGCTCCGTCCGGAGCCTGATCGGGGCGCTCGACCCGGGTCAAGGGCGTCACGAGCCGACCGCCAGCTTCGCCTCTTCGCTCGCCGGCTTTGCCGCCTCCTTGGGGAGAGGCTGCCCTTCCCGGCAGACTTTGCACACCCGCGGCCGCGCCTTCAGGAACGAGGTCTTGCCGCTCGCGAGGCAACTGTAATGGACGAACTGGTCGCAGACCGTGCAGCGCGACCAGCCGCCGCGGAACAAGGTGGTGTTCCGATACAAGCCCTTGCCGCAGACCCGGCAGGACCTGGGTTCGATCGCCAGCAGCATCGGCTCCCAATCGCCGCCCGCTTTCCTGATGCTCATGGGCGGTGAGTATAGCGAAGCTCTCGGCGAAATTACAAGGCCGCTGCCGGGTCGATCAACGAGCTCGGTTTGACACGTTGCAAAACCATTTGTTACTCTCTCGCCTGCTTAAGCCAAGGTTAAGGCTCAGGCTAAGGTTGAGAAAACTCTCGACTTCCGGCCTGTCTCTGAAACCTCAGCCTTAACCTCAACCTCGACCTGGGTGGCTATCAACGTGGACATCCGTCGGTACCTTGACGAGAAACGTGAGGCGGTGGATCGGTTTCTCGAGACGATCATCCCCGACGCCAAGACTCCTCCCACCACGCTGCATGAGAGCATGCGGTACAGCCTCTTCGCCGGGGGCAAGCGCGTCCGCCCGATCCTGGCCATTGCGGCGGCGGAGGCGGTCAGAACCGCATCCAAAGCTGTCGTGCCGGTCGCCGCGTCGATCGAGCTCATTCACACCTATTCCCTCATCCACGACGACCTTCCCGCGATGGACAACGACGATTACCGGCGGGGCAAGCTCACCAACCACAAGGTCTACGGCGAAGCCATGGCGATCCTGGCGGGGGACGCCCTGCTGACGCTGGCGTTCGAGCTTTGCAGCCGACAGGACCTGATGGACGGGCTCGCGCCGGCCCGCCAGGTGCAGCTCATCCACGAGTTGGCCGTGGGGTCCGGCAACCTGGGGATGGTCGGCGGACAGGTCTTCGACATCCAGGCCGAGAACAAGGACATCGACCTGGCCGCGCTGCAGACCATCCACAAGCACAAGACCGGCATGCTGATCCGCGCCGCGGTCCGCATGGGCGCGATCGCCGCCTCCGCTCCCGTCGCGCAGTTGGATCAACTGACGGCCTATGCCGAGGACATCGGCCTGGCCTTTCAGATCGCCGACGACGTGCTGAACGTCATCGGGACGCGCGAAGAACTCGGCAAGGACGCCAACACCGACGCCCAGCGGGGCAAGAAGACCTACCCGACCTTCTACGGCGTCGAGGGCGCCCGCGCCCTCGCGGACCAGTGCGTCGAGCGGGCCATCAGCCACCTGCAGGCCTTCGACGCCAAAGCCGATCCTCTGCGCGAGCTCGCGCTGTACATCGTGGCACGGAAAAACTAACCGTCGTTCGTGAAACGTATCTCGTGAAGCGCATGATCGCTCATTTCAGCCACCGTTTCCAATCCAAACGTTTCACGCTTCACGTTTCACGCTTCACGTCTTCAAGATGAAAGCCCTCGTCACCGGCGCGACAGGATTCATTGGCGCGGCCGTCGCCCGCGCGCTGGCCCTGGCCGGCGCGGACGTGCGCGTGCTGGTCCGACCGGACAGCGACCTCCGCAATCTGGAGGGGCTCAAAGTGGAACAGGTCCACGGGGACCTGCGGGACCGGCACTCCCTCCGTCGCGCGCTCGCCGATTGCGCGCAGCTCTACCACGTCGCGGCTCACTATGCCCTCTGGGCCAGAAACCCCTCGGTCTTCTACGAGGTGAACGTCGCCGGCACCCGCACCTTGATGGAAACCGCGCTGGAACTGGGCACCCAGCGGGTCGTCTATACCAGCACGATCGGGGCCATCGGGCTGCCGGCCGGCGGAGGACCGGGGACCGAAGACACCCCTGTGTCGCTCGACCAGATGGCCGGGGACTACAAGCGCTCCAAGTACCTGGCCGAGCAGGAAGTCCTCAAGTTGGCGCGGGCGGGGCTGCCGGTCGTCATCGTCAACCCCAGCGCCCCGGTCGGAGAACGGGACATCAAGCCGACCCCGACCGGCCAGATCATCGTAGACTTCATGAAAGGCCGCATGTGGGCCTACATCGAGACGGGGATGAACCTCGTGGATGTGGATGACGTGGCGATCGGACACCTCCGCGCCATGGAGCGGGGCCGCATCGG
Organism: uncultured Nitrospira sp.; assembly: GCA_964552455.1. Taxonomy (GTDB): domain Bacteria; phylum Nitrospirota; class Nitrospiria; order Nitrospirales; family Nitrospiraceae; genus VGXG01. The sequence continues at coordinate 47,526 of CAZKHY010000003.1, read as the reverse complement.
CGAACGGTATATTCTGGGGAACCGCAACCTGTCGCTGCGTGAGGTCTTCGAGATCCTGAGCGGGCTGACCGGCGTCAAGGCCCCCCGCCTCAAACTCCCCTGGCAGGCCATCCTGCCGCTGGCCTATGCCAACCTCTGGCTGGCCGATCACGTGACCCACCGGCCGCCCAGGATTCCGTTGGAAGGGGTGCGGATGGCCAAATACAAGATGCATTACGACTGCAGCAAGGCCTTGCGGGAGCTCGACCTGCCGCAGACACCGGTGGAAGTGGCCCTCGAGAA
>CAZKHY010000003.1:24300-47144 GCA_964552455.1 uncultured Nitrospira sp. | reverse complement strand
GCAGGCAGGTCACCGAGCCGCCAAGGAAATGAAGACTTCTTTCTCGTCATCGTAGGCCCAGATGTCCCCGGTCGGAATGGAATAGACCCACCCATGGAGGGTCACCATGCCGCGTCTCAATCGCACAGCCACGGTTGGATGGGTCTTGAGGTGGTCGAGTTGAACGCGGACGTTTTCCTGGATGGTTTTGACCAACAGGTCTTCCCCTCTGAGATCGGCGTAGTTCTCCTGCACAATGCGTCGCACGGTCTCCGCCTGCTCCATCCAGTTCTTCACGGCCGGCAGATCCTTGAGCATCTCCGGGTGCAGGAGCGCTCTCATGACGCCGCAATCGGTATGACCGCAAACGATCACATGCTTCACGCCCAGCACGGCGACCGCATATTCGATCGTGGCCGTGTTGCCTCCGATGACCCCGCCCCCGTAAGAAGGCACGATGTTGCCGGCATTGCGCAGAATGAAGAGCTCGCCGGGTTCGGCTTGGGTCAGCAACGTGGGATCGACGCGTGAATCCGAACAGGTGATGAACAGCGCGCGGGGCTCTTGTCCCTGAGAGAGCCTGGCGAACAGCTCGCGCTTGGCGCCGAAGACGTCGGACTGAAACTTCTTGAATCCCTCGACGAGCTTCTCCACGGCTGCCCTCCGGCTTCATGTCCGCGATCGTCCGACACAAGGCGCGTTCAATACGCGTCTTGTCATTTGCAATCTGACGGCGGCTTCTGCAAGTACCGGGCTATTGGAAGGCCGATTCGAGATCGTGATCCAGGGTGAACACGATGATGCGTTCCCCGATCTGGGTGTCGATGTCGGTAAACAGGCCCGTCGTTTTCGTGCCGGTGATGTCATCCACCTGCTGACTGAGCTTTTCCCGTCCCTGCGCGATCAGGGTTTGCCGTAGCCGCCGGACCATCTCGATCCCCTCCGCCGTCTTGGCCAGTTGCCGTTCGGCCGGCGTCAGGACCCCTTTCAAACGAACCAGGACGATGTCTTTGATGATGAAGGCCCGTACATCTTCCGGCCCCCGGCCCATGAACTCCTGTTCGAACTTGATGACCGCGTTGCGAATCGCGCCCTCCACCGCCCCTTTCGTCTGTCCGTTTTTCACAGGCCTGATTTCCCTTGGGAATGCCCGAAAGACCTATCGGGATTGAGCCGAATGACAGGTTGTGCAATCCGGCGCGCTATGGTATGACACCTGCTCAAAGAATTGCAAACGATGGGGCCGCTGTCCTGTCACGCCGGACAAGCGGACCCATTTTGATACATCACGATGACGGTGGCATGTAGGGTAGCCGGCTCTTCGTTCTAAGAGGCCGGGTGCAGTACGAGCCAGCCGGATGCTCCTTGGGAAACATGGGAGCGCCGGCTGGCTTTTTTTATGCCGATGTCCACGGACGCCTATGCCGCTTATCGACGGACAACTCGGAGCAGACCCGCCCGTGACGGACGCCATGCGCCACAGCCTCCGGTCGAAGGTCGCTCACGCCGCTGAGATCTTGCACGCCCAGGGCCCCATCGGCACCTTCATTCATACCAACCCACTGCACAGCCTGGAGCACCTTCCCTTCGAGCAAGCGGTTCAAGAGGCTGAGCGCCTCCTGGGAGGGCGGGGGTATTTGTCGAACGAGGAATTCCGATGGTTGTATCGGACCGGGCGGATCACGGCTGATGACCTCTCGGCAGCACTTGCCGACCGCGCGCTTTCATCTGGAAACAAAACGATCGCGGAGGTCAACGGCCTGCGCGTCGAAGCCCAAGACATTCACCGGATTCATTTGCTCTACGGCATCGAATCCCTCGCCCCTTCCGACCTTCATTGGCGGGTCCGCCACGAGAAGGCACCGCATCGTTTTCGCAAGGACGTGCCTCCTGAGAAGCGCGCGCTCATCCTCCAGAAGGCCGCCACTGAGCTGCGGCTCAGCCTGGACCGTGTCGGACGCGAATGGACCCTTGCCGAGTGGGTGCAAGCGCACACCAACCTGGACCTGACCAGTCACCTGCGGGACCAACTCTGTCACGAACTGCGCGAAGAAGAGTGGGACGGTGAATGGCCTCACATCGCGCCGACCCGCCATTCGGCTGTCAAGGAAACGGCCAGGTGGCTAGACCGTCTGGAGATTCCCCTCGACCGCCGGCAGACCTACCTCACCTGCATCGACCGTCAGATGTATAACGTGGGCATTTACGCGACCAAGCGACGTGGTGAGTTGCATGCACGGTGGCTCAAGGCAGAGGCGCGCCTGCTCCGGGACTTGGTGCCGCGACACCTCGGTACCCGGGGCACATTCCTTGCCATCAGCCGCCACTTCGAGCGGCACCCGGAGAGTTACGCGATCCTCTCGCTGTGGAATGCCGTGCTCGCCAGCCGAGGGCTCAACGACCCCCTTTCGACCACCAACCCCCAGCATCTGTACCCGGAGGGTCAAGCGGATCGCGTGGCGGCCTCGATCTACGGCCAGGTCATGGCCGTCGAGCGTGATGGTGGACTGTCCATCCCGCTGACCGCTGATCTCAAAGAAGCCATCGAGACGAAAGTGGCCGGCTTGGCTCGACGACAAGAGCGACGCGAGACGATCCTCACCCTCCTGAGCAAAACCAAGGAACAGTATCAGCCGAACGCCATGCCCCCGTTGACGTTGACAACGAAGGCCCAATCGCTTCTTGCCAAGAAGCCGCGAGGTCTCGGCTACAGCAGCCCCCTCGTCCGCCTGCTCGGAGAACTCCGAATGCGCACAGGGTTCTGGTGGGCGACGTGGGACGACGTCATGACTCATCCCTTGCTGATTAGCACCAGGCCCGTGGACGACGAGGCCTGGCGCCGCCTGCTGAGAGACGGGTTGCGCGTGCGCCTGACCGACGGGGTTCGGGCGTCGTTACTCGAAAAGTATGCGACCCGGCGTCAGGACCAGGCGGCGGAGCAACGACGCCAAACCATTCTGGCCGGACTGCTGGAGGACGGATTGACGCTCTCCGCCTGGGACGCGCTTCAGGAGGATGCCGCTCACTGGACCGACGGTGACCAGGCGACTCCCGGCCAAGCCCGTGAGGAGGAGCGGCTCTGCCGCCTCGTTCTGGATGGACTGAGGCCGACGGAACTGACCCGGAAGGGCCTTGAGGCGCTGGACGAACTCATCACCCTCCGTGGCCGAACGTCGGCGCGGCGCCGCCTGCTCGCCGATCTTCGCAAATTGGACCCGCGCGAGCAGATGATCAGGACCGCGCACAAAATCCTGGCCGAGAAAATGGCCAGCCTCGGCCACGACTTGGCACTCAGTGATTTTCTCCGCCGAATGACGGGGCTGGACCTGACGAGCCGCGTGAACCATTATATGATCAAGTGGTGTGCGGCCTTTCTGGACGAGGGTATCGCGGCCTGGTCCATGCCTGGGCGCAACCGGGGATTTTATGCAGCCTGGAAAGTCCTTGCCCGGCACGATTGGAGCTTGATTTTCACCGGCGTCCGTGGATGGCGGGAGGCGGTGCGCGGGCTCCCGGACCGGCCCGAGGACGCGCTCATTCACACGTTGCACGGGCTCGGCATTCCCGAGGATCATTGGACCGACTATCTGGCCAGGCGTCTGGTCCAGTTGCCCGGCTGGGCCGGCCTGATTAAATGGCGCGAGCACCAGCCGCGCCATCCGAGGCAACAGCACGAGCCTATTGACTTGGTCGAATATCTGGCGGTGCGGCTGTTTTGCGAGTCTCTGTTGATCAAGCACGTCTGTCGCACGGTCTGGGGCTTGGATGGGACCGCACGAAGCCTCCACCGTCTCTTCCGAGATCACCCCAGCGAATTCATGGTGCGACGCGAGCTGAGCCTCGGCGGGCTGCCCGGCTATCTGGATCAGCGAGCGCGCGACCTTGTCAGGAAGAACCCTCAGGGGCAAAACCGGGAGGAATGGATCAGGCTGGCCGAGATGATCTGGCTCTATCGTCAGTCTGAAGCCCCCGGACACAGTCCCATCCACACCCTCTGTCGGAACGCCTGGCGGCTGTTCCACTTGGCCCAGTTCCTGGGGTTGTCGGCCAACGATGTGCGGTCGCTCTCCGTCGATGAGGCCGACCGGATTCTCGCGGCGCTCGACTCGTTCCCTTCGTCGGTGCACGGACCCGTTTGGCTGCAGGCCTATGAACAGCACTATCAGACCCATCTCCTGCGGAGCATCGTCCACAACCAGAGCAGAACCCGGTTGATGGAGGAACGTCCGAGGGCCCAACTCGCGCTCTGCGTCGATGAGCGGGAAGAGAGTCTGCGGCGGCACATCGAGGCGCAGGATCCCGCTTACGAGACGTTCGGCACGGCGGGATTCTTCGGCGTGGCCATGAACTACAGCCGGCTGGGCGAGGAGAAGACGACGCCGCTCTGCCCGGTTGTCGTGTCCCCCGTCCACCGAGTGCTTGAAGTGGCCGACGCGGATCAGGGAGATGCCTGGCGCCGCGCTTCGAAGCGGAACCAATGGCTGAAGTTTTCCGACAAGCTCTTCTCAACGCTCAAGGCCGATCCGATCGCCTCCTATTTTCTGATCGACGTCACGGCCTCGATCTTGGGGGTTGTTCTATTGGGCAAGACGCTGTTCCCCCGCCGGTTTGAGAGGTGCCTGGAGGCGATCCACCGCGTGATCGCCCCTCCTCCGAGAACGACCTTGCTCCTGGAACCCACGGAAGACCAGACTGATCCAGCTCCGACGCCCCAACGGCTGGGGTTCGCGTTGGACGAGCAGGCCGGCATCGTGGAGGGACAGCTCCGGATCATGGGGCTGACGGGACGGTTCGCTCGCCTGGTCCTCTTCCTCGGCCATGGCTCCACCAGCCAGAATAATCCGCATGAATCGGCCTATGACTGTGGGGCCTGCGGCGGCAAGCATGGCGGTCCCAACGGGCGGGCACTGGCGGCCATGGCCAATCGGCCGGAGGTGCGCTTTGCGCTCCGCGAGCGGGGGATCGACATCCCGTCGGATACCTACTTCCTGGGCGCGCAGCACAACACGGCCTCCGATGACATCACGTATTTTGATGCGGAAAAAATTCCGGCGACGCACCGGCAGGAATTCCGGCGCCTCGCGCATGACCTGGACCAGGCGCGCGCGCTGAACGCCCGGGAACGGTGCCGGTTGCTGCCCATGGCCCCCCAACAGGCCTCCCCTGCTCGCTCGCTCCGGCACGCGGAACGACGGACCGCGGATTTTTCTCAGGTTCGACCGGAATGGGGACATGCGACCAATGCGTCGGTGGTCGTCGGCCGGCGGTCCTTGACCCAAGGGTTGGACCTGGGCCGCCGTGCCTTCCTGCAATCCTACGATCCAAAGCAGGATCCCGACGGCGTCGTCTTAGAGCGGATCCTGACCGCGGTGGTGCCGGTCGCAGTCGGGATTAGCCTGGAATATTACTTCTCAACCGTAGACAACCAGCGCTTCGGCTGCTCGACCAAAACACGCCACAACGTCACGGGTTTAATCGGCGTGATGGAGGGGACTCAAAGCGATCTTAGAACAGGCCTGCCTTTCCAGATGATCGGGATTCACGAAGCCTTACGGCTGACTTTTGTCGTAGAAGCGAATCCGGCGCTCCTCAACGCCATCGTGCAGCGCCACCGCGCCCTCCAGAAACTCTTCGACCGCCAATGGGCTCACCTCGTGGTTCTGGACATTCGTTCCGGTGATTGTTTTCGGTACGAACCGAAGGGGCGGTGGCACGGAGTCCCGATCGCCCCGTCCGCCCAACCGACGCCCGTCGCGTGACAGACACTGCGTCCGCAACGAACCCCTACCATAATCCGCGCAATTGTGATATGAAGCCACGCAGCCCCCCATGGCTCCACGGAGGCTGCGTGGACGTTTTTCCTCTGCTGCTTGGAACGTTGCTGCTCCGCCCTTACGTCTTCGTGTTCATGGCCGCCTTCCTCTTCTGCGCCCAGCGGCTCCTGGGCTGGCGGCGCACCGGCTTGTTTCTGCTGGTCACTTGGTTGACAGCCTTCGTGTGCGAGGCCTCCTCGATCCGGACGGGAATCCCCTTCGGCTGGTACTTCTACACGAACTCGACGGCCGATCAAGAACTGTTCATCTTCGGCGTCCCCTTCTTCGACTCGCTCTCCTTCAGCTTTCTGCTCTATGCCAGCTATTGCCTGGCATTGTTCTACCTCCTGCCCGCCCGCGGCGGCCACCAGAGCGAGCCGGTCAATCTTCTCCGGCGGGAAACCTGGCCGGCCTTGCTGTTCACCGGCCGCATCCGCACCTCCTGGCCGGTGCTCAAGCTCACCGTGCTCTTCTTCACCTTCATCGACATCATCATCGACCCGGTCGCCCTGCGCGGCGAACGGTGGTTCCTGGGAAAGATTTACTATTACCCGGACCCAGGCGTGTATTACGGCGTGCCGATCGCGAACTTCGTCGGCTGGGCCACGGTCGGCTTGATCGCCCTGTCGGGTTATTTCGTCCTGGACAGGCGCCTGTCGCCCGCCTCCACCCACAGGGAGGGCGAGGACACGGTCATGACCGGCAACGTGCTGCTGGGCGTCAGCCTTTACTATGGGGTGCTGGCCTTCAACCTGGGCGTCACCTTCTGGATCGGCGAATACCAACTCGGCATGACCGGCCTGTTGATATTCATCCCCCTCACCGCCCTGCTCGTGCTCCGGCTGCTGGGCCGGCTCCCGGCCCCAAGCCATCACCAGACCCGCGTCTCCGATCCCCAGAGCGAGCCGTAATCCACGGTCCGCCGGCGCGCCGGGCGATTTTGGCGCGCCGGCTTCGTGCGCTTGCTTGGCGCGGCCGGGTGAATTCTGTATACTGCGTAGCGGATTCCCACCTCGAGGGAGGTGTCTCCTGACCCCGCGAACCAAAACCTGGATCGGCGTTCTGGTCCTCCTCGCCGCCGGCGCAGTCGGCTCGCTGGGCTGGCTGGGCTACCAGAGTTTTCAGACCGGCTTCAGCGCCAAGGCCGAGCCCACCGCCCTCGAAGTGACCATGGCGCGGTACGTGCGCCATCTGGCTATTCCCTACGCACAGAGGAACACATCCAATCCGGTCCCGGCCAGCCCGGAAGTCCTGGCCGAAGGCCTGAAGCACTTCGCCGATCACTGTGCCACCTGCCATGCCAACGACGGCAGCGGTGAGACTCCGATCGGGCGCAACGTCTACCCCAAGGCCCCGGACCTGCGCAAAACCGACACCCAATCCCTGTCCGACGGGGAGCTCTTCTTCGTCATTCACAACGGCATCCGCTTCACCGGCATGCCGGCCTGGGGCAAGGGCAAGCCGGAAGAGGATCTGGACAGTTGGAAGCTGGTGCATTTCATCCGTCACCTGCCCAAGCTCACGCCGGATGAATTGGACGAAATGAAACGATACAATCCGAAGACGGAGCGGGAGCGCGAGGAGGAAGCGGCCTTCGAGCGGTTCCTGAGCGGCGAGGAGGTCAGCCCCGTTCCGCCCCCTCACCAGCACTGATCGTCAATCACCGAACAGACAAAGGAGATCACAAGAAGATCATGATGCCACGAATTCCGACCCTCCTGTTCCTGCTGGCCCTGTCGGTTCCGCCTGCAACCGACCTCTGGGCCCATGAAGGCAGCCAGCACATCCTGGGCACCGTTACCACGGTCGCGCCGGACCACGTCACCGTGCAGACACCCGACAACAAGACCGTGACGATCAAAACCACCGCCCAAACACGCTACCGCACGACCAAGGAAGCCAGCACGCGCGAGGCCTTGAAAGTGGGGGCTCGCGTGGTGGCGGAAGTGACAAAGGACGCGGCGGGCCTGACGGCCAGCGAGGTGCGATTCTCCTCCGCGGCTCCCAAACCAGGATCTCACTGATGAGAGGACTCCTGATCCGGTTCACCGTCACCGGCGTGGCCGTGTTCCTGGCCAGCCAGGTGGTCCCCGGCATCACGGTGGAGACGGTTCCCGCCGGGCTCGCCGCCGTGATCCTGCTGGCGCTCCTCAATGCGGTGCTCCGGCCCATCCTCTACCTGTTCTCCCTCCCCTTCATCCTCGTCACGCTGGGCCTGTTCATGGTGATCATCAACGCACTCCTGCTCCAACTGGTGTCCTTCCTGGTCAAGGGCTTCGTGATCGAGGGGTTCTGGCCTGCGGTCTGGGGCGCGATCCTGATCAGCCTGGTGAGCACGATCCTGAACCTGTGGGTCTCCGAGCAGGGCCATGTCGAAATGGTCGTTCACCACAAGCCGCCCCGCATCATCGATTGAAATTGCAATGGCCCGCGGCCGTTGATAGAATGCGGTCCCCTCGCACGCCAAGGAGCAAGGAGATTGTTCAATGGGGAATGCCGCCGAGCCGTTGCGCAGCACCAAACAGACGACCCTGCAGAGGACCGTGACCACCGCCCTCAACGAACTGGGCGTGGATGCCGCCCTGGTGGGCGTTTACGAGCGGGAGGGAGGTCCTCTCGTCGCGCAGGGGTCCCGCGGGTTCTCCCCCCGTGAAGTTCACACGATCCTCCGAACCCTCTCGGGGCAGGAGTCCGTGCTGCTGCAGACCCAGGCCCCGCCCGGAGAGGGCGAATCGTTCCGGGCCATGCGCCTCCGCATGATCACGCCGGCCGCCAAAGCCCTGCTCGCCGTGCCGCTCAGGCACCGGCACAAAACGTACGGCATCCTGGTGATCGGCAGAAAAGAAAGCGCCTCCTTCTCGAAGAAGGAAAAGAGCCTGATCGAGGGCGCCGGCGAGGAGATCACCGGCGCGCTGGAGCGGGCGGCGCTGTTTGACGGGACCTTGCTCCTCGCACCCCCGTTGGTGGCCCAGGAGCCGGCTCCGGTCGTCGCGCCGATCAGCCCGGTCGCCCTGACCCCGTCCTCCTACGCGACACCCGAACGACAGGAACGGATTGCAGCCCTGCTCAGCGAGACGTCCCAGACCATCCCCTTCGACCGCGCGTGGGTGACGTCCTACGATCCGATCGCCGGCACCGTGGAAGTCCTGGGGCTGGCGGGAGAACAGAAGGGCGAGCCCAGGAAGGACCTCAAGCCCGGGCAGCGGCTTGCTCTTGACGCCTCCGCCTCCGGCTGGGCGGTCCGGCATCGGAAACCCCGCGTCGACAACGATCTGGCCTCGACCCAGGGGCGATTCCAGGACCACAAGCACCTCTACAAAGACCGGTTCCGGTCCTCCCTGGTGGTCCCCTTCTTTGTCCGCGGGCAAGTGGGCGGCACCGTCACGCTGGCCTCCCGGACGCCGACCCAATACGGGCTCCCGGACGCGCGGACACTGGAACCCTTGATCGTCAAGCTGGTGGAACTGCTTCAAGAGCCGCTCGTGCCCCAAGCCGCCAAGGCTGAACCGGGGGTCCCGGGAGAGACGCCGGTCGAACCGGTCCCCCAGGCTCCCCCCGAGCCTCTGATCAGAAAACAAGAGCGCCAGGCCGCCATCGGCGAGTTCAGCGCCTTCCTGGCCACGGAAATCCGTGAGCCCCTGGCTTCCATCCGGGCCCAACTGGAAGAAGTCACGGGAGAGGGCATCCTGGACTTCGATCCCCAGACCCGCGTCGAGAACGCGATGCGGGACCTGATCCGGGTCGAAGCGATCCTCAACGAGATCCTGGACTTCGCCAAGCCCCTGGAATTGAACCGGCGGCTCTGCCGGGTGCCGGACGTCATCGAGAACACGCTGACGGTCGTGGCCACCGAGTTGGAGATGAACCGCATCAGGGTCACGAAGGACTACGCCGCCAACCTGCCGCAGGTGCGGTGCGATGAAGCCAAGATGCAGCAGGTCTTCCTCAGCATCTTCAAAAATTCCCTGGAGGCCATGACGCCGGGCGGACAGCTCCACATCGAGGTCGTCCAGCAGAAAGCCGGGCGGACCCACGACGTGCAGATCATGATCAAGAACGACGGGGTCCCCATCCCCACCGAACACGTCGGCAAGGTCTTCGAGCCCTTCTTCACCACCAAACGGGCCGGGACCGGGCTGGGGCTGGCCACGGTGAAGAAGATCGTGGAAGAACATCAGGGGCAGATCTCGATCGCCAGCGGGCCCGGCCAGGGGACCACGGTGATCATTCGTCTGCCGCCTCCAGCCCATCGCGGCGCGCCTTACCGGCGCAGAGGCCGCGGACGGAGGCCGCCGAGAACCCGTTGAATTCACGCCGGAAAGTCTGAAAGTCGAGAGTCATCCTGTCCGACAGACCGGGGCGCAGGCTTTCAGACTTTGCGACTTTCTGACCATCCTACAGGCAACGTCTTCTCTATTGACAGAATCGACGGAGGCGTCTAAGATACGCTCCGCCGTACGGGATATCTCTCAGGCCTTGTCATCTTCTTCCACACTTACTTAAAAGGAGTGAGTCCTATGAAGACACTCATCGGCACTGTTGTGGGGGTGGTCGGCGTCGCGTTTTTCGTCTCTTTCGCTCAGGCGAATCCGGCCCTGTTGCCCAAGCATCCGGGCTATCCCGGAGGCCATGCGGTCTCCCCGGTCACCGGTCAGCCTCTGTCCAATGACGGCGGACAGACGAACGGCGGCGGCGAGGCGGCCTTGGAAAAATCGGCCGGCTCGATCAAGCACGTGGAGCAGCACCTGGTGGATCCGAACAACGCCCGGATTGTCGAGAAGGACGCCGACAAGCGGTCGGACGGAAAGTTCAACCGCCTGCCCAAGGTCCAAGGCCCGCAGATCCAGGTGCAACCGCCGGTCGAATCCGCCACCAAGATCTCCGGCGAGCGGACCATCAACTAAGCCGATCCCTGCTCAAGCTATAACGGGGAGGCCGTCTCTTCGACGGCCTCCCCGTTGTCTTTACCGATACGCTGCCGCCCGCTGATCAACCGAGTTTCTTCAACCGTTCGACCAATCGCTCGTTCTCCGCATAATCCACGGGACAGTCGATCACCGAAGGACGACCGCAGGCCAACGCCTCGCTCAAGATAGCCGGCAACTCGGAGGGTCCGCCGACCCGGAAACCGGCGGCCCCGAAACTCTTCGCATAGTCCACCAGATCCGGATTGCCGAACTCCACCGAGGAGGTTCGACCGAACCGACTCTTCTGCTTCCAGCGGATCACCCCGTAGCCGTCGTCCCGCCATATTAGGACTACCACCGGCAGTCGAAGCCGCACGGCCGTTTCAAGCTCCTGCGAGTTCATCAAAAACCCGCCGTCACCCGTGACCGCCACCACCCGCCGTTCCGGGAACAACAGCTTGGCCGCCACGGTGCCGGGAAGCCCGATCCCCATCGCGGCGAAGCCGTTCGAGATCAGGCAGGTATTGGGAACCTCGCAGGGGAACATCCGGGCCATCCACAGCTTGTGGGCGCCTACGTCGCAGACCACGATGTCGTCGCGGGACAGTGCGGCGCGCAGATCGCGGATCACGTGCTGCGGCCGCAGGGGCCATTGGGGCGGCTGCGTCCATTCGGCCTCGAATCCGTCCGCCACGAACTGACGGCTTCGCTGCATCCAGTCCCGGTCGAACGGCGACAAGGCCTCTCCGATCTGCTGCAGGGAGAGGGTCAGATCGCCCAACACCCCGACCTCGACGATATAGTGCGCGTCCACCTCGGCCGGCGACACGTCCACGTGGACGATGCGCTTGTCGCGGTTCTGGTTCCAGAAACAAGGGGCATACTCGACGAAGTCGTACCCCACCGCGATCACCACGTCGGCCTGCGCAAACTGGGTGGTCGTATAGTCCCGGAGCTGGAGGCCGAGCGTATACAACGACAGCGGATCGGTATCCGCCACGATCCCCTTCCCCATGAACGTGTGCGCGACCGGGATGTTCAACGACCGGGCAAACTCCCGGACCGCTTCATGCGCCCGCCCTCGGACCACGCCGTTTCCGGCCAGGATGACCGGCCGGCGCGCGTCACCGATGATCTTGACCGCCCGGTACACCTGGGCCGCCAGCGGTTCCGGAACGAACGGCGCCTGGACGCGAAGCGGCGCGCCGCCGTCCTGCTCCCAGACCCGCTCCAGGGCCACGTCTTCCGGCAATTCCAAATGAGTCGCGCCGGGCTTTTCTGTTTGGGCCAGCTTGAAGGCTTTCCGGACCGTCTCGGGGATCACGCCGGGTTTTGCGATCGCCGCGTTCCATTTGGTGACCGGCTTGAACATGGTCCGCACGTCAATGTACTGGTGCGACTCCTTGTGCACCCGATCCTGAGAGGCTTGGCCGGTAATGGCCACGAGCGGGGCGCGATCCAAGTTGGCATCGGCCACGCCGGTCAGCAGATTCGTCGCGCCGGGCCCCAGCGTGGACAGACAGACGCCGGCTCGGCCGGTCAGCCGCCCGTAGACGTCGGCCATGAAGGCGGCCCCCTGTTCGTGTCGCACCTCGATCACGCGGATCCGGGAACTCAGGAGGGAGTCCATGACGTCCAGGATCTCCTCTCCGGGGAGCCCGAAGAGCAGCTCCACCCCCTCGTTTTCCAGACAACGCACCAGCAGGTCGGAGGCCTTCATGATCTTCCCTTCAGGCGGAACCGCCAGGGCTTCGCCGCCCATTCCCCTGCATAGTCCACCCCGATGCGTCTTGCAGCAAGCACCGCCGAGTCGGGCACCCGTTCGCCGCGATCTTCGAGCCACAAGGTTTGCCTCATCGTGAGGTCCAGGCAGTTGTGGGTCCGGTCTATCTGGAACAGGCGACAGACCCGGCCGGGGCCGTCGATGAGTCCCGTCCTCTCCACTTCCACGGCACGGATCAGAATGGCGGCGGGATACCCGATCCGTTCCGTCACCACGTTGAAACAGTGGTACATGCCGTAGATCAGGTACACATAGGCGATCCCGGCCTGGCCGAACATCACCTCGGTCCGCTTGGTCCGGCCGCGCGAGGCGTGGGAGGCTCGATCCTCCGGCCCGACGTACGCCTCCACCTCGATGATCCGGCCTGCCAGCCGGCCGTTCTCGCCGGCCTGCACGAGGTACTTTCCCAACAGATCCTGTGCGACCTGCAACGTGGGACGCCGGTAATAGGACTGTAACAGGACTTTTGGGGACATGTCCCTCACACCGGAGCATTCAGCCGTCAGCGTTCAGTCATCAGCAGTCGGATTTTGCTTTCAGGCTCACGGCTGACCACTGACAGCTGATTGCCGAGAGTTTCTTAAAAATACCAGGCGATCCCACCTATTATATTCCTTGGCGTGCCCGGCACGAAATGGATGTCGGTCACGGCCGGCTGGCCGCGCAACTGGGACTCGTAAAAAAATTGGGCCTGCCGCCACTTGGTGTCAAACAAGTTTTGAACGGTGAAAAAGGCCTCGAGGCGTCCCCGTTCCGCCTTCACCGGCAAACGATAGCGGTTGACCCAGTCAAATACGGTGAACGGCTGGGCATAGGCCGTCCGGTTCTCGTCAGCCGGCCTTCTCCCCATGTGAATCATCTGGAGCGAGGAAGACAACCCCAGCGGATGTTGGGCGGTCAAGCTCGCCTGGCCGGTCATCTCCGACGCCAGGGGGACGGCTTGCCCTGTTCCTCGGAACTCGGCATGGGTCAGGGTCAGGTCGCCTCTAAAAGTCAGCCAGTCCAAGAGGGTCAGCCTCATGCCAAGTTCCGTCCCATAGCGTCGCGTCGCCCCTCTGATCTCGGTCGTCCCTGCATCGCCGACGAACACCAGTTCCGATTGCAGGTCCAAGGTCCAGAGCGTGGCCAGGAGCTCCACCCGGTTCCATTGCTTGGTGCGCGCCCCGACTTCATAAGCGGTGGCGCGGGGCAAGCTCTGCACCGTCGGGCTGCTGACCACGGCCCGCGCATCGTTGCTGTGGAACCCGGTCCCGAAATTCAGGAACAATTCGGTTCCGGCCCAGGGACCGAGAATCAGGTTGCCCTTGGTGCTGACAATGACCGCATCGGTCCTGCCCTGCGGCTGCTGGATGCAGGTCGCACAGCGGTTCTGCACGTCGAACGTGAAGAAGTCGGCGCGCGAGCCCCCGTTGACCCGCATCCAGGGAGTCGGCAGAAATTCCAGCTTCAGGTAGGGCGAATAGGACGCTTCGAGGATGCTGCTGTCCGACGTGACGTTCAACAGCGCCCGCTGCTGCTGGTTGGCGAGGCGCACACGGGCATCGTCCACGCGGGTTTGAACGCCCAGCGTCGCCGTCCCTTCCCGACCCAGCAAGGCACCGTTTTGCCGGTACCCGACATCGCTGCCATAGACCACCCGTCGATCACTCTGCTCGATCCCGTCTCCGTGCACCGGATCATTGAGGAAGAAGGTGAAGTTGCTGAAAAGGTCCAGTTCGTAATACTGCGCATAGAGATCCGCAAAGGCCTTGCCGCCAGCGCCCGTATCGTAATGGTATCGCAGGGTGCCGGTGGCCCGGTTGGTCCTGCCGCCTTCGGAAGGGTCAACGGAACCGAAGCGATCCAGCAGCCCTGCCTGGACGGCATAGACGGGGAGCTGGCCGGACGCGTTCCAGCGGCTTTGATTGTAGGTGCCGGTCAGGCTGAGTTCGGATCTCGGCGTGGGATTGAGTGTGGCCTTGATCAGCCCGTTGAACCGATTGTACCGGTTGGGATTGTCGAACGGGCCGTTTGTGAAGTATCCCTCCGCCGCGACCAAGGTCCGGAGCTTCCCCGTGGTCGGCGAGAACATCGTCAGGTAGCGCTGCGTGTCGAACTGCCCGCCCGCTGCCTGGATGAACCCCTCCTTGACTTCATCGCGCGTCACAAAGTCCGCGGCTCCGCCGGTGTTGAAGTCCCCGAACTGAACATGGTAGGGCCCCTTGTAGACCTGAATTTCCTTGATCGTCTCCGGGATGATGAAGTTGAGGTCCGCATAGCCCTGCCCGTGGGCATTGCTTCGCAGGTTCACCGGCATCCCGTCCCTGAAGACGGCGATGTCCGTCCCATGGTCCGCGTCGAACCCCCGCAGGAAATACTGATCGGCTTTGCCGGCTCCACCGGAATGTTCCACGGTCAGGATGCCGGGAGCCAACCGCAAGAGCATTGCGGGGCGCCCTTGGGGTTGGAGCAAGATGTCCTTGTCCGGGATGACGTGCTCCGAGGAGGCGGCCACCAACCGTTCCGCAGCCACGGGAACGTCGGGAAGGACGACCGTTCCGTCATCCGTCGGTTCATGGGCCCGCGCGGAGGAGAGCAGCAGAAACAGGAGGCAGAATTGGAAGAGAAGACCGGCCAGGGTCACACGGCAACTCAGCGAAGCCCTAGCTGAGCCCCTTGCCCGTCGTCGTCATGGTCAGCTTGCCGTGCTTGACCCCCTTGATCGCGATGAGCGTGTCGGCGACCTTCTTGATCTCCTTGCCCTTGCCCCTCACCACCAGCACTTCCAGACAACTGTCGTGGTCCAGGTGCACGTGCATGGTCGAGAGGATGAGGCGGTGGTACCGGTGCTGCGTGTCGGTGAGCTTCTCGGTCAGGTCGTGGACGTGGTGGTCGTAGATGATCGTGACCGTCCCGACCGTCTCCTTGTTCTCATCCCATTCCTGCCCCACCAGGTTGTCCCGGATCAGGTCGCGCAGCGCCTCCGACCGGGTCGCGTAGTTCTTGCGCGCGAGCAGCCGGTCGAAATCGTCCAGCAGATGATGGTCCAGCGACACCCCGAACCGCACCAGCTTCTTCATGCCATGTCTCCTCAGTGCTACGATTTAAAAAAACGTGGCACGACGATAGCACCGCGGCTCAGCCGTGTCAACCAGCCAAAAAAACCGACCGGCTTGAACAACTTGGCGGTATGATGTATGGTCATACCTGTGAGGTGACCGATGCCGCGCTCAAAAGTCGCAATTTCGCTCGATGTAAAAACGCTTGATCGGCTCGACCGATTGGTGCGCGATGAGGTCTTTCCCAATCGCAGTCAAGCCATTCAAAAGGCCGTCGATGAGAAGATCGAGCGCGTCGAGAGAAGCCGTCTGGCTCGGGAATGCGCCAAGCTCAATCCAGCCTTTGAAAAGACACTCGCCGAAGAAGGGTTGTCTGAAGAGTTGGCGGAATGGCCAGAATACTGAGGGGTGAAATCCGTTGGGCCGATTTAAACCCCGTTCGAGGCCGCGAGCAGGCCGGGCGACGCCCGGTCTTGATCCTGAGCCAGGACGTCTTCAATGAACGATCCGGCGCCGTGATCGCGGTCGCCCTGACCAGTCAGCCCCAGCGAGCCGGCTTTCCCCTGACCCTTGCGCTTCAATCCAAGTCGTTGCCGAAACGATCATGGGTGAAAATCAGCCAAATCCGGACGCTCGCAGTAGAGCGGATTGGCGCAAAGCTGGGGAAAGCCGCACCGGAAGAGATGGCTCAGGTTGTCGAGGGTCTCAACGAAATCATTGGAGCCTGACGGAGGCGTCACGAGGTTATTTCGCGCAGAGTATCTGAAGTGCTGCTCGTCTAGCTCAAGACACTGACCAACAAGCAGACCGTGCCCCACCAAACGCTCCTGAAACTCTTTTTCCCCGACCGCGTCGCTCAAGAGAATGGAGTGCCCACCTGCCAAAGCGTAATCCAGCCAGAAAAGACTTCCCGGTACCTTTTCTTCGTCAGCACTCATTCAATATTTCTCCCCGCGCTCTCAGCCAGCATAGACTACGCATTCTACAATGTATCCCAAACAATCACGTGAACAGGGTTACAAGCGACCTGTCCGCGCCTCTCTCGTTTTCTGACTCGGATGGAAGGGATTGAGCACGGAGGGCGTGGCCACGGCGGGAACAGGCGCACAAATGGTAGAGAGAGTGCCGCTCGTCGTTCTGCTGATCCGAAGAGGCGAGCGACCAAGAGGAGGACATCATCGGCTAGTGGCAGAAACGCATCGTGGCACGCCCGAAGCTGCCCGCCCTTCGTCGGCCGAGCTCTTCCAGCCATCTTTCGTCACCCCAGGTTCCCTATTCTTCTTCTTGAGGAAACAGCCTGAGAAAATCCGCGAGGCGCACGATGGGGATTCCCTCGAATTCCTTCAGGGCAAGCAAATGGTGGTCACCGGTCACCACCAGGTCGGCTTGTGCCGCCACCGCGCATTCAAGAATCCGATTATCTGGAGCATCCTGAAGAACGGCCACTTTTCGTGATGGCCGCAGAATCTGAGCCGCGCGACCGATCATCTTCAAAGCGGCCTTGATGTCGTTCTCCGGCTGGTGAAATTTGATTCTGAGGATACGAGCGGTTTCAGTCAGAATGGGCACCGACCCGCACAGGGTCACCCGACGACGGCGCGCGAGCAGAAAGGCTTGCTCGCCTTTGCTTCCGGGAACGAGCAACGCGGAGATATAGACATTCGTGTCAAAGACCACCTGCATCAGCGGTCCTCGAACACGATCCGCTCGACCTCCTTCTCCGTGAGGACCCCAGCCTTGCGCCCTCGCCGGGTCATCTTGCGCTGAAGCGTGAAGAACTCCTCTTCCTCACGCTCCGCCTTGTAGCATTCGACCATCCGGCGAAACAATTCGCTC
Source organism: uncultured Nitrospira sp. (assembly GCA_964552455.1). GTDB lineage: Bacteria > Nitrospirota > Nitrospiria > Nitrospirales > Nitrospiraceae > VGXG01. The sequence goes on along the minus strand of CAZKHY010000003.1, from coordinate 29,788 downwards.
TTCGTCGTGCCCTCCCGCTCCGCCAGCCGTTCGTACTCCTTTGCGAGTCCGGGATTCACCGAAAATCCGAGCACCGCCGTGTTGCGCCCCATTGAAAACCTCCAGTTTAACTGAGTTTAACTCTAGCATAGCGGCCAAGCCACCGCAACGGGCGCCCACTTGAGCTGAATCCGGCATCAAAAGCAGTGGGGGCGGGATGAGTGCACCTGCCCCCCTCGCCATTCTACCTCGGGTGGAAGGGATGAGCGGCGAAGTCTCAGCGGCATGGCGTCACTAGCGCGCACAATGGCCAGATGGCTGTAGCGTCGCCGTTCCGATGGTCGGGCAGAGGCGGCGCGTGCGTCACATCGGGCAAGGAGGAGGAAACCGGCATAGTCGCATCATGCCGCCGAGCGAGCCGCTCGCCCTTCGTCACCCGATGGCCCCTATTCCCCTTCGATCGGCACGTACTGGTAGGTGCCCTGGCGGTTGATCAGCAGGAGGGTGAGCTCTTTGTTCTTGATGGGGTCCACGAGCTTTTGAAAGACGGCCAGGTTCGTCACCGGCTGGTGGTTGACTTCCACGATCACGTCGCCGGTCATGAGACCGGCCAGTTCGGCTTGGCTGCCGTCCTCCACGTCCGAGACGACCACGCCGGCGGTCGCGGTCAGCCCGAGCTGGCTGGCCATCGCGGGGGTGAGTTCGTCCACCATCAACCCGCTCAGCGGATGGCTGGGCGCCGCGCGGGTCGGCACAGCAGCGCGGCGCGCCCGTTCCCGCGGCGCTTCCTGGACGATCAAGTCCGCCTGCAAGGGCTTGCCGTCCCGGATCAGGTCCAGGCGATGCTTGCTGCCGATCGGCGCCACGGCGATCCAGTTGCGGAGGCGGCCTGCGTCCAGCACTTCCTTGCCGTCGTACCGCACCACCACGTCGCCGCGCCTGAGCCCCGCCTTTTCGGCCGAACCCTTCGGCAGCAGATCCGTGATGATGGCCCCCTTCACGTCGGGCAGCCGGAACAGCTTGCCCAGGGGCGGAGTGACGTCCTGGGTGGACGCGCCGAGGAAGCCCCGGATCACCCGGCCCGTCTTGAGCAGGCTCTGCATGGCCGCACGCGCCATGTTGCTGGGAATCGCGAACCCCACCCCCACGCTGCCGCCGGTGTTGCTGGCGATGGCGGTGTTGATCCCCACCAGCTCGCCCTTGACGTTGACCAGCGCGCCGCCGGAATTGCCCGGGTTGATCGGCGCATCCATCTGGATGAAGTCCTCGTAGTCCGCCACGCCCACGTCCGCGCGCCCGACCGCGCTGACGATGCCGAACGTCACGGTCTGGTTGAGCCCCATGGGGTTGCCGATGGCCAGTACGAAATCGCCCACCGCGAGCTGGGTCGAGTCGCCCCAGGGAACGGTCGGGAGGCCGCCCGCCTCGATTTTCACCACCGCCACGTCCGTCTTCGGATCGGTGGCGACGACGCGTCCCTTGAATTGCCGCCGGTCCGCCAGCAGGACCTCGACCGCCACGGCGTCGGCCACCACGTGGTTGTTGGTGATGATGTAGCCGTCGGACGAGACGATCACCCCGGACCCCTGCCCCACCTGCTTCCGCGGAGGCCCCTCCGGAAAGAGCCCGAACGGCAGGCCCATGTCGCTGAAGGCCTGGTCACGCACCAGCACCGTCGTGGCGATGTTGACCACGGCCGGGCTGACCTTCGCGGCCGTGCTCTTGACCTGCGCCTGCAGATCTGCCGCGGTGTGATTCACGCTTGAGGCCGACCGCTCCGCGGCCACGGCCGTGACCGGACCAGCCAGCCAGAGCGCCAGCAGCGGTGCGGCAACGAGACCGGGAGCCGTGCGTGTCACAGGGGGTTCTTCCTATTTCTTCCCGTCCGCGTCCAGGATGCTGCGGATCACGGTCTTGAGGTTCTCGGGATCAATGGTTTCCACTTTGATGTTCCCGTCCAGCAGGATGGTCGGAGTCTGCTGCACGTTCACCTTCATCCCCCAGGCCTTGCCGGCCTCCAGCGCCCGAACCGGCTTGCCGCTGGCCAGCCCCGCCTCGAACGTCGCCACGTCCAGCCCCACTTCCTTGACGATCGACGCGCGGAGCAGCCGGTCGAAGATTTGCACCCGGTCCTTGTGGATCGCCCGGAATAACACCCGCCGCATTTCCGGTCCCTTGCCCATGACCTTGGCCTGCTCATACATTTCGAACGCGGTGGGCAGCTTGCCCGGGATCACGGGGAACCCCACCATCGTGACCTCCAGCTTGTTGCCGAACTCCTTCTCCAGGATCGGCAACGCCTCCGTCTCGAACCGGTGGCAGTGGGGGCAGTAGAAATCCGCAAACTCCGTCAGCTTCACCTTGCCGGGCTGATGGGTGGACGGCTCCTTCAGCTCCTCGTATTTTCCCTTGAGCCCGGGCGTCGCCGCCAGCGGACCGGACGGCCCCCACCCGAATGTCACCGTCAGGGCCACGGCCGCGATGACCGCCGGCAGACCGGGAACGTTCACACGATACCTCATGCCGCCACTCCTTTCCTCCAGAAACCCGACCGACATCCCTGCGCCGCGCCATTATAATCGAATGGTCCCTTTGCCGCCTCTGTTATAATGATCCCGTGCGGGTCAAGGACATCAGAGGGCTGGCAAACGTTGCGGCCGCAGCTATGGCCGCGCTTCTGTCCGGCTGCGCCGCCGGCAGCGTCGTTCCCGCCTCCCTGCAGATGCAGCTCGATCGCTCCCTCACCTTTGCCCAGCTCAAGGAGTCGCCGGACCCCTATCGGGGCCGGCTGGTCCTGGTCGGCGGCGAAATCCTGGACGCCAAGCTGCTGAAGCAGGGCACCCGCCTCACCATCTTGCAGCTGCCGCTGCAAGACTCGCAGGAGCCGGGACTGGACCGGACGGCCTCGGAAGGCCGGTTCCTGGCCATCCAGAAGGAATTCCTGGACCCGGCCACTCTGCCGGAGGGAACAAGGGTCACGATCGTCGGCGAAGTCACCGGCGTCACGACCCTCCCGCTCGATGAGACCGACTACGCCTACCCCACGCTGGAGATCAAGCACCTGAAAGTCTGGCCAGGCTGGATCGCCTGGCCGGATGCCTCCCGGCCACCGATGGGGCCACGCGCGAATCCTTACTGGGGCCCCTACGCCGGCCCTTATTGGTACGGTCCTTACAGCTACTGGTGGGGGCCCTATTGGGGAGTGACCGGCGGGCCCTGCGGCGGCCGCTGCCTGTACTGGCAAGAGGGTCAACCGATCAAGACCTGGAAGCCGTTCCGATCCAGACGCGCCAAGCGCCGCCACTGAATCGACCGCGCCGCGCGGGACGGACGCCGGTTGGTCCGGACCGCCTCCCGCCCCGTTACTTGTCCACCTGGCCGACGATCCGCTCCACCCGCTCGTCTTTTCCACCCAGCTCCAGATACTTGCGGTACTGGGCCAGCGCCTTGGCCATATCCTTCTTGTGCAGTTCATAGAACACGCCCAGGTTGTAACGGGTCTCGGCCATGGCGGGCTTCAAGGCCAGCGCGGTCTCGTACTCCTTCTCCGCGTCATCCAGTTTGTTGAGCGCCGTGTAGACGACGCCGAGGTTCAGGTGCGCCTCGGCATATTCGGGCTGGAGCCGGATGACTTCCTTGAACTGCCTGGCTGCTTCCTCCTGCTTTTCCATGCTGCGGTAAACGAAGCCCAGGTTGTAGTGGGCATCCACCAGATCCGGCTTCGCCGCGATGGCCAGGCGATAGAGCCCGGCGGCATCGGCGAGGCGGTTTTCCTTCTCGGCGATCCGTCCCAGCAGGTACCAGCCGTCGGCATGGCGCATGTCCGCCTTGGTGAGCCGCTCCAACACCTCGCGGGCCTGGGCGCCCTTGCCCTGGCTGTCATAGAGATACCCCAGGCCGTAGAGGGCGCCCTGATGGCCCGGCCTGACGGCGAGCAGGGTGCGGTAGGCCTGGATGGCCTTGTCGGGGGCGCGGCTGCGCTCGTAGAGCTTGGCCAGCGCGAAATGGGCGTCCTCGAAGCTCGGAGAGAGCTGGATGGCCCGCTTCAAGGCCTGCTCGGCTTCGGCCGGCTTGCCCTGGGTCTGATAAATGAGCCCCAGATCGTAATGAGGCTGCGGCGCAGAGGGGTTGAGCTGGACGGCCTTCGTGATTTCTTCCACCGCCTCGGTCGGCTGCTTCTGCCCGTTGAAATAGACGAGGCCGAGCAGGTGATGGGCTTCCGCCAACCGGGGGTTGCCGGCGATCGCTTTTTTCAAGGCGTCGGCCGCCCCGGCGTAATTGCCTTCCTTGAGGAGCTTTTGCCCCTGCTCATACTCCTGCACGGCGAGGTCGGGGGAGGCTGTCTCGGCCGGTCTGGCTGGTTGGTTGACGGAGAGAACGGCTCCCAGCGTCACCGGAACCAGCCAGATCGGCATGCGGCGTCGCAGCTTCACGCTTGTCCGTCCTGCGGAATTGAAGCGGTGAATCCTTCCGACGGACTATAGACGGAGCCGCCACCGAAATCAACGAGGCATCGCCTCCGGCCAAGACCTCTCACCGTCCTTTTCGCCGGGAGCGGCTCAGAACCCCAGCGTCAGGCCGGCGTAGAAGGCCCGTCCGTAGCCGGCGAAGAAGGCCTGCTTGTTGGCGTCGGCAATGCTGTCCGCCACGGGCACGGCCGAGCCCACGTAGGTCTTGTTGAAAATATTGTCCAGTTCGAAATAAGTCTTCGCGAACTTGACGTACCCGCTGCCCGTGAACTTGTACATGTCGTGGATGTTCAGGTTGAACAACCAATAGGCCGGCGTGGCGAGCGTGTTGTTGTTGTTGACGAAGAAGCTGTCGATCCAGCTCCCCTCGAACCAGCCGCCCAGGCCGGAAGGATGCTCGTAGGAGACCTTGCTGTTCAGCACGTTCTGCTCCACCGCCGGCACCGAGTGTCCCGCCTGGTTCAGAAAATTGAGCGCGCCGCCCTGGTTGACCTTGTCCACGAACCTCACGTACTTGCTGTCCATGTGCGTGTAGGCCTGGGTGATGCGCCACCCGTCCGCCGGCAGCCAGGTCCAGCTTGTTTCCACGCCGCGGTACTGGGACTCCGGCGCGTTTTTGGAGACGTTGCCGGTCCCGCCCGCCGGCGTCGTGACGGTTTGGGTGATGATCTCGTTCTCGAAGAAAATCCAGAACCCGACCACCTGCATGGAAAACCGCTCGTGAAGCTTGCCCTCCGTCCCGATCTCGAAGTTCATGTTCTTCATCGGCTTGAGGTCGAAGTTGGAGCCGGCCAACCCGGTGTCCGGATTGGTCGTCAGGTTCGAAAAGGTCGGGATCGCATAGCCGGTCGAGAAGCGGCCCCAGTACCGCTGCTGGTCCGTGGGCCGGTAGGTGAGCGAGAACTCCGGCGCGTAGTTGTTGAAGTCGCGGTTGAGGCCGGGCCGCGAGCTGACCGCGCCCGCCGAAGTGTAGTTGACCGTGTTGACGTAGACGGTGGAGTGTTCGAAGTTGAACCGGGCCGCCGCCGTCCACTTGGGGA
>CAZKHY010000003.1:19684-24200 GCA_964552455.1 uncultured Nitrospira sp. | reverse complement strand
TGGGAGAACACCTGGTGAATGTCCTTCACGTCGTAGTCCACTTCCGTCACCAGCGTCGTGCTCGCGTTGATCTGCCGCTCGTAGAGGGCGCCGACGATCGTCCGCCGGTCCCGCCGCCCCTGGTCCAGGGAGTTGGCGGTCTGCGACGAAATGGCCGTGCCGCCGCCGGCCTGCCGGGAATTCGCCTGGAACTGGCCGACCGTCAGCCGGAGGGGCACCCGGGCCCAGAGGTCGTTGTTGATCGCCTTGAAGTAGAGGGTCTGCTTGTCGTCGATCCGGAAGCGGAAGTTCGCGTTGACCGTCGCGGTCCAGTAGTTGCTGTGCCGGATGTACCCGTCCTCGGCCACGTAGCTCGCGAACACGGCGGTGTCCAGATTGCCGTAGCTCTTCCCCGCCGCCACGCCGTTCTTGTAGTAGCCGTAGGACCCGGCGGTGTTCAGGAGCTCGATCCCGTCGATGTCCTTCCCCCGGCGGGTCTTGAAATGGACCATCCCGCCCAGCGCGTAGTTGTCGTACATGGAGGAGGCGGCGCCCCGCAGCACCTCCACCCCCTGCATGAACCAGGGATCGTGGATGTCCAGGCGCGAGAGCCCGTCCGACTGGGTCTGGGGGATCCCGTCCTCGTACATCTTCAGATTGCGGACGCCGAACGCGTTCTTGGCCCCGGAACCGCGGATCGAGATGTTGAAGTCGCGCGGGCCGTTCGCCTGCCGGGCCACCATGCCGGGAAGGGATTCCAGCGATTCCCGCATCTGCCGCGTCGGCTGCTCCGTCGTCTCACTCCGCTCGGTGGCCGAGAGCGTGACCCCTTCCGGCCGCTTCTGCGGTTTCCCGGTGATGATGCTGATGTCCGCCAGCTCCAGCTCCGGTGCGACGCCCGGCTCCTCCGGCTCCACCCGCCCCTTGATGATGCTGGTGCCCTCGGGCGTCCGCCCGCCCTCCGTCGGCGCTCCCTGCTGCTGGATCTCATCGAGCTCCTCCAGGATCTTCTTCAGTTGCTTCTCCAGCTTTTCCTTGCGCTGGGCCCGTTCCTCTTCGGTCTTCGGCGGAGGGAGCGGCTCCTGCGCCAGGACCTCGTTCCCACACCACAGAAACAGATTGAGCGCCGCGAGCGCGATGACCGCTCCGCCGCGCGGGGCCCGCCCCCCTCTCGACTGACAGCTTTTCATACGATCCTCCATACCAAGCTCGCTTGAGCCGCCGCGTTCGATCAAATCGCGGCGGATAGTTACTTTGCCGCCGGTGAAATATCTCCCCAATGAGATCGCGCACGGACTCCCGCCCCTCTCCTCAAAGAGGAGCGCGCCGGGGATCGACGAGCTGGTTAGTGGTTTCGCGGGAGTGCGATCAGAAGCAGGGAGGCGGACCGCGCGGAAAGAGCTGGTCGCGGCGGAACCCGGACAGGACGGAGCGGGAGCTCAGGAGCAAGAGCAGGACGAACAGGACCGGCTGCGCCAGCGGCACAGCCGAAACCAAGCTTGTCCCGGGGTTGGCCTGACAGGCCCAGGCGCAGAGCGCCGAGTGGACGGTCTTGTCGGACTGCTGGCTTGAGTGATGGTGGCTTTCCTGCGGAGCGGGATGGTCGAAGAAACAGACGGAAGCCGTGACCGCCAGGGTCACGTAGAAAAGCGCGAGGGCGGTCGCGATCGGGGGGAGGAGCCGGATGAATCGCCGCCGCGTCACCGGGCCGGCTCCGCCAGAGCCCGGACCAACGCAACGGCCTCCGGGCTGTCCCAGGCCCTCGGCCCCACGGCCCGGCCGACCAGCTTGCCGTCCCGCCCGATCAGGACCGTCGTGGGCAAGCCCCGCACCAGGAAGGCGCTGGAGGCGTCCTTGTCTTCATCCAGCAGGACCGGCAAGCCGAGTCCCAGATGGTGCAGGAAGGCCTTGATCCCCTCCCGCTGCAAGTCGGTGGTGACGGTGTAGAAGGCCACGTCCTTCTGATCGAACTGCCGGCGCAACCGCTCGAGGGCCGGCATCTCGTCCTTGCAGGGCCCGCACCAGGTCGCCCAGAAATTGAGCACCACCACTTTCCCGCGCAGGTCCTTCGAATCAACGATCGGGCCGTCGAGCTGCGGGAGGCTGAAGGCTGGCGCCTCGCTGCCGGAGGCCGTCCGGCTGATTTTGAGGACCTCGATCGGATCAGACGCGGTCTCCGCCAGAGCCGCCGGAGCGGATGACGCCGCGGCGACAGCCAGCGCCCCGAGCAGCGAGAGCGCCGTCCCGCTTCCGCCGGTTCCGCACCGACCTGACCGGTTCATCTCCATGCTCCCGACCGACTCCCGACGCCCCGCTAATTCCGGTCGGCCACTCTGCCCCCCTGCGGCAACTGCACTGTCTGCAGGACGGTCTTGTGGCCGGGCATGGCATGCTCCAGCCAGGCCAAGGCCACGAAGCCCTGGCTGTTCATCGAGACCACCGGGCTCTGTCCTTTTTTCTCGTTCAGCTTGACCGGCTTGCCGAAGGTCTGCCCCCGATCGAAGGAGGCGCTCATCACGACTTCCCGGCGGACGGGCGACTGCTCTTCCCAGATGACCACCACCCGCCCCTGTCCGTCCACGGCCATCTGCGGATGGTCGGGGAAGGTCCCCTTGGATGAATTCAGGGCCTGCTTCGGCGAAAAGGTCCGCCCCTGGTCGTCCGAATAAGACAGATAGATCGCGGGCGTTTCATCGGCCCCTTCGGTATACCAGGCGACGTAGAGGCGGCCCTGACGATCCACCCCCAGCGACGCAGGCCGGTGCGGGCACCCGGCATAGACCCAGCGATCATGCCCCACGATGACCGGCTCCGAGAACGTCTGCCCGCCGTCCGTGGACCGGGCCACGACCGTTTCCCTGATGTTACCCTCGAAAATCTTGCGCCAGGCCAGATACACCGTCCCCTCCGGCGACGTGGCCAGAGAAGTCCGGCAGCACACGCAGGTGCTTTCGTCGATCTTCACATTCTTGGCCAGGGTCCGACCATGGTCGGTCGAGCGGGTCGCGTAGGTGCCGGGATCTTTTTTCCCGTCCCGTCCGTCGATCCACGCGATGTGCAGGGTGCCGTCATGGCCCAGGTACAGCGAATCGAAACTGTGGGCGACGAGCTGATCATCGTCGTTGACCAGCACCGAGGGCTGGAACGACCGGCCGCCGTCAAGAGACCGGCTGAGCCGCAATTCGCTGGTGAAGGGTTTGTCCGGGCCGGCCTTGGGATGCGACAAGGCCCAGGTGATAAAGACTTTCTCGCCGCTCACCGCCAGGGCCGGCGCCTCCTGCCGCCAGTAGGGCGACTCCTCGGGCCGGTTGACGCTCACGGACGCACCCAACGATCCGCTCGGCTGCGACGTCCTGGCGTAGCGGACGGAGCGGACTTCTTTTCCGTCTTCCTCCATCCAGGCGACGTGCACGGTTCCCCGCTCATCCACCTGGATCGACGGGCCGGACAAGGACCGGGCTGTATGGTCGATCGTCAGCTTCGGCCCGAACTTGAGATCGGGAAGAGGTCCGCCTCCCGGCTCCGCCGCCGCGACGACAACGGCCCAGGCCAAGATGACTGCGACCCACGCCGTCAGACGTGACACGTGACGCGCCTGAGAAGAAGGCCTTCTGCGTCTTGCATATTGCTCCCTACCCCTTTGACGAACGACGCTTCACGTTTCACGAACGACGAGTTACGTGTCAGTGCTCCAGCCGATAGCTGATCGGCAGCAGGACCACCACGTGAGGCCGTCCCAGCGTCTGCTTGAGCTTCAAGGGCATGGCCCTCCGCACGACTTCAAGGGCATCCAGATCCAGCACGGAATGGCCGGAGCTTTCGGCCACTTGCAACTCCTTGAGCTGGCCGTCCTCCTGGATCACGGCCCGCAGCACCACCCGCCCCTCCAGGTGATTGACCCGGGCCGCGTGAGGGTACCGCTTCAACATGGCCACTCGGTCCCAGAGCGCCTTCGCCAACCAGCCGTAGTCGGCCTTCGTGGTCGAAGCCGGCTGGGCCGACAGGTTTCTGACCGAGGCTTCCTGGATCGGCTGGGTCGCTTCCTTAGTCGTAAGGTCAGCCGTAATGTTCTTGGCGACCGACGGTTCGTGAGCGGGAGCCGGCGGCGCTTCGGCGGACCGCTGCGGTGCAGCAACGGTAGGCGCCGGCGGGGCAACGGGCGGAGCCGCGGCGACCACCGGCTCCGAATGATGGGAGACCGACGGGGGCTCATGATGCGCTGGCGCAGCCTGGTTGACAGGGCTCGCCTGCACAGCCGGCTCGCTGGGAGCCGGATAGGCGGTCGCCGTCTGCACGATTTCTTTTTCTTTCGGCTTCTCCTGAACCGTTTCAACCGGAGGGGCGGGCGGGACGGGCTTCGGGGTTTCCTGCACGAGCGGCTTGACCGGTTTGGGCTCGTGGACTTCCTGCCGCACCTCCTGTCGCACCACTTTCTGCTCGACCGGCGGCTGCACGACTTTCTGTTCGACCGGCCGAACGGCCTGCACGGTCTGCACCGGTTGGGGAACCGGTTCCGGCACTCTTGGACGAGGCTCGA
>CAZKHY010000003.1:0-19584 GCA_964552455.1 uncultured Nitrospira sp. | reverse complement strand
GGCTCGACCTTGGCGTCAGTCGGCGGAACCGGCTTCGCGGCGACCGGCTTGGACGGAGCCAAAGCCGGTTGCTCCATCGGCGTCGGTTGCGGCGTTTCCACCAGCGCCACATCCCACTTGAACGGCTCCGGCTGAGGAACCAGCTTCAGATCCCCCAGGAAGGCGACCACCGAGCCGACGGCGAGCGCATGGAAAAGCAGGGAGAAGGCCCAGCTTTGGGCAGACTGCCGAACTTCACCGGGATGTCGTGACACCGTCGCGCTCATGGCTGATTCATCATCACCGGAGCGACGCGGACCGAGTGGCCGACTGAGTCTGAATGCGCTCCACGACCTGATGGATCTTCTCCTCGGTCAGGAGACCGCCCTTGATGTATTCCTGCACGATCCCTTTCTCATCGATAAACACACTGACCGGAAGGCCGAACACACCGTACATGTTCGCGACCTGGTTGTCACGATCCATCAGGACCGGGAAGGTGTGACCGTATTGGCGAATATGCTCGCGGACTTTCTCGTCGTCCTCCAGCTCGTTCACCGCCAAGACCACGAAGCCGCGATCACGCATCCTGTCGTAGGTCGCCTGCATGGCCGGCATTTCCGTCGTGCAAGGCTTGCACCAGGTCGCCCAGAAATTCACCAGCACGACCTTCCCCCGGTACTGGCTCAGGTTCTGGGTGCGGCCGTTCAAGTCGGAGAGGCTGAACTCCGCGGCCGGCGTCCCTATGACCGGCGGGCGAGCGCCCATGCCCCAGACGGGCCTTTGCGCCTGTCCGACCAGGACCAGCGCCACCACGGTTGCAGCGATGACTCCACTGATCAGTTTCTTCTTCATCACGATGCCCCCTCTCCCGACCGGCTCCCGGTCCAGGAACCCGGAACCTGAAAATAGTGCGTTACCCCGAAGGTAAAGCTCACGTCTTGCGCCAGATTGCCGTTGAAGTCGCGGGCCACAGGAATCTGCGAATAGAAGTAGAACTGGGTTCGATCGAAGGGGCTCACCATGAAGCCCGGCGTGAAGGCGAGATAGGTGGACCCGGTGTTCGGTACCGGCCGGTTCTTGATGTTCGGGTCGAGCACGATCGGCTCCCCCGGGTAACCCGGGTCGCTGGGCGTCTGGGAACGCAACAGCGACGCGCTGATGTTGTCATGGGTCAGATAACGGTAGTTGAACTGGGCCGACAGCACGAGCCAGGGCACCGTCACGAGGTTCAAGCCGCCGTTGAGCATGTATTCATCCCCGAACTGGTAGCCGGCATTGTTGCGGAACGTGTGCCGGTAGGAGGCAAAGGAAAACTGGTTCAACCGGTGCGGGATCAACTCGTACGTCTGATAAATGGAGGGGATCAACCCGATCTGCCCGCGACCGAGCTGCGTGGACGACTCCATGACGTTATTGGCGGCATCGCGCGAATTCCACTTCCCCGTCGGCAGCTCCACGCCGAAGCCCGCCACCACCACGCTTCTGAGCGTCGGCAGGACGTTGTACTTGGCGGTGAGCCGAATGTCGCCGATCCCATTGTCGTTGAAGTCGATGTTGTTTCCGGCCCCGCCATTCGCCTCACCCAATCCGTCAATGTGGTGATGGATCTTGTTGACGAAGGGCATCGTGACTTCGAAACCGAAGTGCTCCGTGACGCCGTAGTTGAGGTCGAGGGTGGCCGTCTGGGTGATCGTGTGCGTTTCCTGATGATGGTTCAGGATCAACTGGCGCTGGTCCTGATCAACCGCGGGAATCACGCCGGTCGAACCTTTCTGCAGGCTCATCGGGGTCAACGAGTAAAACATGTTCATGGTCAGCAGCCCCTTCTGCGGGACCTGCTGCTGCGAACCGATGACGATAAAGCAGCTCACGCTTCCGCAGGCGGCCTCCGCCCGCGGCACCCCCCAGACCTGCACCCCGATCACAATCGAAAACAAAACGAGTCCGCAAATAAGGCGATGCATCATAAAGACCCGGCCTCCGCCTACGTGGCATGGCATGCATAGAGTTCACCCGTCAGAGCATGGCGGCTTGCAAGCAGCGGTCAACCTCAAGGGCTGAACAGTATGGCTGACGGCTGATTGAGCAGCTTAGACGGAGAAGGACGGAGGACCGCGGGTGACGGGGGAGGCAAGAACGGGGGTCAGCGGATCGTGCGACACAGGCGGATCGGCCAGCGCGAGGGGACTGAAGTTCGTCTGAACAACGACAACGTCCCCTTCCAGACTCTGGCCTGCGGCGCACATCCAGGAACAGAGCACGCTGGCATGGGTCGCAGCCTGGTGATGCGCATGGTGCGCCGCGTGCTCCATGGCCTGGACGTAGACCAGGCCGCTGAGCAGGAGCAGGCAGAGGCTCAGCCCGACCGCGACGGATCTCTGGAGGATGCGGCTCATCGCGAAATTCGCTCAACCACACGCGATGGTAGCCTGACCGGTGGGCGCTGTCAAGTCGCAACTTCCACCGTCACCGTCCCGCCACATCAGCGGCGTATTTGGATGTCCGCCGCTTGAAGGATTGATTGACCTGGGATTGGCGAGGTGGTACGCTCGGCGTCAGGGACCCTATCTCCATGTTCCATCGACGCTCACAGACGATGTGGTTGCGCACCGCGGCATTGGCTTGGTTGACGGTGTGGATGCTCGCGGTCCCGCTCGTCCACGCTCACCCGGACATCGACCATCGCCATGGGGACGGCGGCCATGTGCACGGCGGGACGTTCCATACCATCTTTTCTCCCGACCTTGAGTGTGAATATGCGGCGCACCACCCTGCCGTCGATGCTTCCTCCGACCACTCCGGACATCCGGAGGCCATCGGCCAACCAGCCCATGCGGTCAACCATCCCGAAATCGGCTTCTCGCTTCTCGGCGCACCGGCGGAACGACAGGCGGGGAAACCGGCGGTTCTGCATGCCCTTGCTTGTGAGCTGGGGAATGACTCGGTCGATCGCATGCCGGCTTCTGCTCCTGACGCCTCGCTTCCGCCTCCTACACGGCCACTGCTCTCCCCATCCATCTCGTCACGCGCGCCTCCGTTCCCGTCCGTCTGAGTCTTCTCCCATTTCCTAAACGACTGGTTCGTCGAGTGAGCGCGGGCACATCGTCGCCGGCGCAAGGCGGACGGCCGCCGTCGCCGACTGTCCGCCGAGAGGGTCATCGGACGGAATCGTCATGCCGCGCGCAGATCGAGCGCGGTGCGTTCCGGACCATGGCCCGTGAACACTGATCGGAGGAGCTTCATGAGGAGCCCATTGCTCCGTATTGTCGCACTGTCCGCTGCCATATCCCAACTTGTGGCGAGCGGGACAGGCCTGTTTGCAGCCGAGTCGGGCGGCCCTTCGTACCAGTTGGAGGATGTGGTCCGTCTCGCGCTCCAACGCCACCCGACCATCGCGGGCGCAGAGGGCGCCGCCGAGCAAAGTCGCGGGCAACGAGTCGCCGCGGAGGCCTATCCGAATCCTACGGTCTCCAGCCTCAGTGGGTACGGAGCGCTCAGGGATACAGGACGGGCGGCCATCGGCAACGACCCCGACACGATCAGGTCCATCACGGAATACAACGTCACGCTGGGCCAGCCCCTGGAGTGGCCGGCCAAACGCGCGGCCCGCCAGAAGGCCGCCGAAGCGGCCCTGGCCGGAGCCCATGCCGGCATCGATGAGGCCAAGATCAATTTGATCGCCGAGGTGAAGATCGCCTTCTACGACCTGCTGCTGGCGCAACGTGCGGTCGAGATCGCGAAGCAGAATCTGGGCACCGTGGAAGAGGTCGCCCGCGCGGTCAAGATCCGTGTGAAATCCGGGGAGGCCGCACGATTCGAATCCGTCAAGGCGGACGTGGAGGTGCTCAAAGCCCGCAAGGAACTCTCCCGTGCCAGCAACGGTCTGCGCGTGGCTGGCGTGGCCTTGGATACGCTGACCGCCGGCGCGCTGGGGAAACACTTTACGATCCGAGGCGACTTCGCGACCTTCCGGCAGGAGACGGATCTTGAGACCCTGACCACGCTCGCCTCCAACCGGCATCCCACCCTCCGACGTCAAATCAAGTCGGTGGAACAAGCCGACAGCACCATCGAGCGGGAGCGTCAGTCGCGAATTCCCGACCTGACCGTGAACGGGGGATACTGGCGCGAGATCGGACGGGAAGCCTACGGGGCCGGCTTGAGCGTCCCGCTGCCGTTCTGGTACCAGCGGCAGGGAGAGATCGTGGCGGCGACGGGAACCAAGCACCGGGCCGAGGCGGAGTACCTCCGGACCCGCAATGAGCTCGTAAAGGCCGCCACGCAGCATTTCCAGGAAGCCCAGACGGCCGGGGAACAGATCGAGCTGTTTGAAAAGGGTTTGCTGAAGCAGGCGGACGAGGCGCTCCGGATCGCGCAGTTCAGCTTCCAACAGGGCGCGGCCAGCCTGCTGGAGGTGCTCGACGCCCAGCGGGTCTACCGGCAGGTTCAGTTGGAGTATGCGCAGGCTCGCCTCGACCTGTCCATTGCCTTGGCTCGGCTCGAGCGGGCGACAGGCGGTGCGCTGTGATGACCATCCCCCGGACGCGGTCTGTCCCGAGAGCGACCGACGAGAGGGGCGCCATGCCCATCGGACGGAACGCCCGCACAAGGCGGCTGCTGTTGGCCGTCACGCTGCTGCTGGCCGGATGCGGAGACCGCGCCGATGAGCCGCCCTCGCCGGCCCCTCCAGGAGCCGTCAAGGCGGCATCCCATGGGTATCCCGTCATCCAAGCTCCGCCCGCCGTACGGGAACGGCTGCGGACCGAGCCGGTCTCGACGCGCGTCGTGCAGGAGCTGGTGACGGCGCCCGGCGAAGTGGCGCTCGATCTGAAGAAAGTGGCCAAAATGACCTCCCGCATCGAAGGCACCGTTGAGAACATCACGGCCCAGCTTGGCGAGCGGGTGCGCGCAGGCCAGCCGTTGGCCTCGATCGGGAGCCTCCGGCTGGATGAGCTGGTCCAGGAATACCTGGTCTCCAAAGCCCAAGCGGATGTCGCGGAGAACAGTTTCCGGCGGACCGAGAAGCTCTGGGCCGAGCACATCGTCCCGGAACGGCGTTTCGTCGAGGATCGGGGGCGCTACGTGGAGACCAAGGCGCGTCACCAGCACGTCCGCGAGAAGCTGCTGAACATGGGATTGACGGAGGAAGAACTCCGCGGACTCGAGCGGGGCAGTCACGACGAGGGCCATCGCTACATTCTGAAGTCCCCCATCGCCGGGACCGTGGTCGCCCAGAACGTCGTGCTGGGACAGGGAGTCTCGGCGGGGACCGAACTGTTTGAGGTCGTCGACACCAGCCGAGTCTGGGTCTTTGCCAACCTTCCGCTCGAACAGGCACGGAAGTTCAAAGAAGGGGACGTGGGAGCGATCGTGCCCAAAGGCGGCGAGCCGGTCATGGCACCGCTTACCTACATCGCTCCCGTGGCGGATGAGAAGACGCGCACGGTCCGCATCCGCTTCGAAGTGGCGAACCCCAACGACCGCCTCAAGCCGAACGAATACGTGGACGTTCGCCTGGCCGTTGAAAGCTCCCCGACGCTGGCGGTCCCGACCTCGGCCGTGACGCTCGTGGACAAGGTCCGCGGTGTCTTCGTCCAGCGGGAGACCGGCTTCGTTTTCGTGCCGATCGAAACCGGGCGCGAAGGCGGCGAGTGGGTCGAGGTCGTGAAGGGGCTGACAGGCGAGGAACGCGTCGTGACCGCGGGCGTCTTCGACTTGAAGAACGAGCTGCTCAAAGAAACCATCCAGTCCGGAGCCGGGGGATGAGCCGGAACGGAAAGGTGCTATGGACCGGCTGCTGACCCTCTCGCTCCGGTATCGCTTCTTCACGGTCGTCACGACGGTGCTCGTGATCGCGGCCGGTCTCTGGTCGTTGCACCATCTCTCCATTGACGCCATGCCGGACCTCACCCCGGTCCAGGTCCAGATCCTGACGCGCGCGCCGGCGCTCGGTCCCGTTGAAGTCGAGCAATTCGTGACGTTCCCGATCGAGGTCTCCCTGAGCGGTCTGCCCAACCTGCACGAGTTGCGCTCGGTCTCGCGCTACGGGCTCTCGGCCGTCACCGCGATCTTCACCGACGCCACCGACATCTACCTGGCCAGGCAGTTGGTGAACGAGCGGCTGGCCCGGGCGATGGAGCGCATCCCGCCGGAATACGGCCGCCCCATCATGGGGCCGCTGACGACCGGCCTGGGCGAGGTGTATCAGTTCACGGTCAGGGGCGGCGGCTACAGTCCCATGGCCCTGCGGACGCTGCTGCAATGGGACATCGGGATGCGCCTGCGCGCCGTGCCGGGCGTGGTGGAAGTCAACATCTGGGGAGGCGAGACTCAGCAGTACCAGGTCGTCGTGGAGCCGGCCAAGCTCCTGTCCTACAAGGTGTCGCTGCGCCAGGTCTTCGAGGCGCTGGAACGGAACAACGCGATCGCCGGAGGCGGCTATATCGAGCACCAGCGCGAGCAGTTTCTCATCAGGGGCGAAGCGCTGGCCGCCGACGCGGCCGACCTGGCCAAGATCGTCGTGGACCACGGCCCCGGCGGCGTCCCCATTTTCATCACGGACGTGGCGCAGGTTCGGGAAGCCCCGGCGCTCCGCATGGGAGCGGCCACCGCCATGGGCGAAGGGGAAACCGTCATCGGCATGGTTCAGATGCTGGCGGGCGCGAACGCGCAAGAGGTCGTCGGACGAGTCAAGGCCCGGCTGAAAGAGATCGAGGCCGGCCTCCCGCCCGGCGTGACGATCGAGCCCTACTACGACCGGACCCTGTTCGTGTCGCAGGTGATCCGGACCGTCCGGAACAATCTCGTCGAGGGAGGGGTGCTGGTCGTGGCGGTGCTCTTTCTGTTCCTGGGCGATCTCCGGGCCGGAGTGATCGTGGCCTCGGCCATTCCCCTCTCGATGTTGATCGCCTTCACCGGCATGGTCCAGGCGGGACTGTCCGGGAACCTCATGAGCCTCGGCGCGATCGACTTCGGCCTGCTGGTGGATGGGTCGGTCGTGATGGTGGACAACATCCTCAAACGTCTGGCCCGCCGGGGGGCCGCCGGCCCCGCGGAGCGGCTGGCCGAAGTCCGGGCAGCCAGCCGCGAGGTCTTGCGTCCCGTGGTCTTCGCCGTCGGCATCATCATCATGGTGTACCTGCCGATCCTGACGCTGACGGGAATCGAGGGAAAGATGTTTCGCCCGATGGCCTGGACCGTGATCCTGGCTCTGGCCGGCTCGCTGGTGCTGGCGGTCACCGTCACGCCGGTGCTGGCCTTCTGGTTCGCACGGACCGGGCCGGACCGCGACGAGCCCCGAGGGCTCCATCGGCTTCGTCGCGCCTATGCCTCGTGCCTCAGATGGGCCCTCGCGAACCCGGTCAAGGTGGCCGGCCCCGCCGTCGGCTTGTTCGTCGTGAGCCTCATGATCGGATGGGGGCTGGGCATCGACTTCGTGCCGAGGCTGGACGAGGGGGACATGGCCGTTCAAGTCTGGCGATTGCCCAGCACCTCGCTCAGCGAGTCGGTGGCCACGTCGCTTCAAATCGAGAAGGCCTTCCGCCGCTTTCCCGAAGTGATCAAGGTCGTCACGAGGACCGGGAGTCCCGAGGTAGCCACGGACGTCATGGGGATCGAGCTCTCGGATGTTTTCGTCATCCTCAAACCCCGGCAAGAATGGACGACGGCCCGGACCCGCGAAGCCCTGATCGCGAAAATGAAGCCGGCCATCCTGGAGGCGGTGCCCGGCGTGGGCCTCGGCTTCACGCAGCCGATCGAAATGCGATTCAACGAATTGATCGCCGGGACGAGGTCGGACCTCGCCGTCAAGGTGTTCGGTCACGATCTGGAGGTGCTGAGACGAACGGCCGAAGAAGTGGCGCGGGCGCTGGGCACGGTCAGGGGCGCCGCGGACGTGAAGGTCGAGCAGGTGGCCGGGCTCCCGCTGATCCGGGTGATCGCGGACCGGGAGCAAATCGCGCGCTATGGGCTGACCGCCGCCGATGTCTTGACCTTGGTCCAGGTGACGCGCGTGGGCCACGTGGTGGGCACCGTCGTCCAAGGGCCGCGCCGGTTCGACCTCGTCGTCCGCCTGACCGAGGGCGCCTCGACGGACCCGGCATCCTTGGGCGCGCTGCTCATTCCGACCGCGCACGGGGAACTGGTGCCCCTCTCGAGCGTGGCCACGATCCTCGTGGACAGCGGTCCGGCCCAGGTGAGCCGGGAAGACGTGCAGCGGCGCATCGTGGTGGAGTGCAACATCCGGGGCAGGGACCTGGGCAGCTTTGTGGCGGAAGCCCGGCGCACCGTGGGAGAAGCCGTCCCGCTGCCGACCGGTTATTTTCTGAAGTGGGGCGGCCAGTTCGAGCACCTCCAGGAAGCCGCGCGCCGGCTCGCCATCGTGGTGCCGATCACGCTGGCCATGATTCTGGCCGTGCTCTCGCTGATCTTCGGGGCTCTCCGCCCCGCGCTGCTGATTTTTCTGAACGTGCCTTTGGCCCTGTCCGGCGGGATGCTCGCGCTCTGGCTCCGTGGCTTGCCGCTCAGCATTTCGGCTGCGATCGGGTTCATCGCCCTGTTCGGGATCGCGGTGTTGAACGGCGTGGTGCTGGTCAGCCGCATCCGACAACTCGAGGCGGAAGGAATTTCCACGCCCCTGGCGGTGAGGCAAGGAGCGATGGATCGGCTAAGGCCCGTCCTCATGACGGCGCTCGTGGCGAGCCTCGGCTTCCTCCCCATGGCCCTGGCGACCAGCATGGGCGCCGAAGTCCAACGTCCGCTCGCGACGGTGGTGATCGGCGGCCTGATCTCCTCCACCGCCCTGACTCTGCTGGTCGTCCCGGCCCTCTATGCAAGCATCTGCCATGGCCGTTCAGCGTCCTTGACGGAACCGGCAAGCACGCAGGCGGAACTCTGAGGCACCATGTCTTTCCTGGACAGGTTGAAAGCAACCGGGAGGAACGTCAAACGCGAGGTCCAGGCCTATCGGCTGATCTTGAGGCACGGCCGGACCCCGAGGCCGGCCAAGGTCCTTCTCGGATTCGCCGTCGGGTACCTCCTGTTGCCGTTCGATCTCATCCCGGATTTTCTTCCGATCATCGGCCACCTCGACGATCTGGTCATCGTCCCTGCCTTGGTCATCCTCGCGCTGGAAATGGTTCCCCAAGGGGTTATCGAAGAGTGCCGCCGCCACGTGCGGGAAGGGCGCGATCTCGCAACAGACGACAGAGGCTAGGGCCGGCTTTTCCT
The DNA here is from genome assembly GCA_964552455.1 of uncultured Nitrospira sp. Taxonomy (GTDB): domain Bacteria; phylum Nitrospirota; class Nitrospiria; order Nitrospirales; family Nitrospiraceae; genus VGXG01. Next base: position 10,374 of record CAZKHY010000003.1, on the reverse strand, counting down.
ATAGGATTCCCGCAAGAATTCCTGTATATTAAAAACAAATTCGTCAACTATGTCTTTAGTCTGAACGGGTTAGGCATGTTCGCACGACTTCTCAACGCCATTTTCGGCAGCAAGAACGACCGGGAGATCAACAGCCTGCGGCCGACGGTGGCCCGCATCAACGAGCTGGAAGCCGCCGTCGCGCCCCTGTCGGATCAGGCCCTCACCGACAAGACCCAGGAATTCCGCAAGCGGATCGAAGCGGGAGAACCGCTGGATGCGCTGCTGCCGGAGGCTTTCGCCGTCTGCCGCGAAGCCTCCAAGCGCCGGCTGGGCATGCGCCATTTCGACGTCCAGTTGCTGGGCGGGATGGTCCTGCATCAGGGGAAAATTTCCGAGATGAAGACCGGCGAGGGCAAGACGCTGGTGGCCACCCTCCCACTGTACCTCAATGCGCTCTCCGGCAAGGGCGCGCACCTCGTGACGGTCAACGATTACCTGGCCAAGCGGGACGCGCAATGGATGGCGCCGCTCTACCATTCCCTGGGCCTCTCGGTCGGGGTGATCCAGCACGACGCCTCGTTCCTGTTCGATCCTGCGTACGACGCGGCGGACAAGCGCCTGCAGCACCTGCGCCCCTGCACGAGGGCCGAGGCCTACCGGGCCGATATCACCTACGGGACCAACAACGAGTTCGGCTTCGACTACCTCCGGGACAACCTGATCGTCAGCGACATCAGCCAGTGCGTGCAGCGGGAGCTGAACTACGCGATCGTGGACGAGGTGGACAGCATCCTGATCGACGAGGCCCGCACGCCGCTGATCATCTCGGGCCCCACGGACGAGACCACCGACCTCTACTACCGGATCAACTCGATCATCCCCCAGCTCAAGATCGAGCGGGACTACACGATCGAGGAAAAGACCAAGACCGCCGCCCTGACCGAAGAGGGCAACGCGCGCGTCGAGAAGCTGCTCGGCGTGGACAACCTCTACGACATGGCCCACATGAACCTGGTCCACCACGTCATCAAGGCGTTGCTGGCTTACGCCATCTACAAGCGGGACGTGGACTACGTGGTGAAGGACGGCGAGGTCATCATCGTGGACGAGTTCACGGGCCGCCTGATGCCCGGGCGCCGCTGGAGCGACGGCCTGCACCAGGCGGTGGAGGCGAAGGAAGGGGTCAAGATCGCCAACGAGAACCAGACCCTGGCCTCCGTCACGTTCCAGAACTACTTCCGCATGTACGCGAAGCTGGCGGGCATGACCGGCACGGCCGACACGGAAGCCAGCGAGTTCGCCAAGATCTACAACCTCGACGTGAACGTGATCCCGACCAACCGGCAGATGATCCGCAAGGACTATGCGGACGTCATCTACCGGACCGAGAAGGAAAAGTTCGAGGCGATCGTGGAAGAGATCAAGGACTGCCACGAGCGCGGCCAGCCGGTCCTGGTCGGCACCATCTCGATCGAGAAGTCCGAGCGCCTGTCCGGCTACCTGAAGCGGCACGGGATCAAGCACAACGTCCTGAACGCCAAGTACCACGAGAAGGAAGCCGAGATCATCGCGCAGGCGGGGCGCAAGGAGGCGGTCACGATCGCCACCAACATGGCGGGCCGGGGCACCGACATTCTCCTGGGCGGCAACCCGGACTTCCTGTTCAAGCGCATCCTCTACCAGGACGAGGCGCTGCCGGAGGACCGCCAGAAGGCCATCTTCGACGAGATCAAGGCGGACTGCGAGAAGGACAAGCAGGCCGTGGTCGGGCTGGGCGGCCTGCACATCCTGGGCACCGAGCGGCACGAGAGCCGCCGCATCGACAACCAGCTCCGCGGCCGGGCGGGCCGGCAGGGCGACCCCGGCTCCTCGCGGTTCTACCTGTCGCTGGAAGACGACCTGCTGCGCATCTTCGCCTCCGAGCGCATCTCCAACCTCATGCTCAAGCTGGGCATGGAGGAGGGGGTCCCGATCGAGCACCGCATGGTCACCCGCGCGATCGAGAACGCGCAGAAGAAGGTGGAGGCCCACAACTTCGACATCCGCAAGCAGCTCCTCGAATACGACGACGTCATGAACAAGCAGCGCGAGGTGATCTACCAGCACCGGCGCGCCATCCTCACCGGCGAGGACCTCAGCGACGAAATCCGGACCATGATCACGGAGGTGGTGGACTCCCTCGTGGACGTCTACTGCCCGGCGGACCAGTACCCCGAGGAATGGGACTTCACCGGCCTGTGGGAAGCCTTGTCCGTGCAGTTCGGGCCTGACTTCACCCAGCACGCGGGCAACCTGGACGACCTCAAGAACGTGGGGCGGGACGCGTTGCGGGAGGAGTTGCAGGAACGGGTCCTGCAGGCCTACAAGCAGAAGGAACAAACCCTCGGCTCGGACCTGCTCCGTTATCTCGAGAAGATGCTGCTCCTACAGGTGATCGACCACCACTGGAAGGACCACCTGCTGGGCATGGACCAGCTCAGGGACGGCATCGGCCTGCGCGGCTACGGACAGAAGGACCCCCTGCTCGAATACAAGCGCGAAGGCTTCGACATGTTCTCGGCCATGATGGACCGGATCAAAGCCGACGCATTGGAACGGCTGTTCCGCGTCCAGGCCGCCAGGGGCGAGGCCCCGGCTCCGGCTCCGACGCCCCCGCCTCCCTCCCCCGTCCGCATGACCCTCAACCGGGGGGACCAGCCGGCCGCCACGCAGACCGCCCACCGGTCGCAGGACAAGGTCGGGCGCAACGATCCCTGCCCCTGCGGCAGCGGCAAGAAATACAAGAAGTGTCACGGACAGTGACACCGCCTCCCGAATCGATCGCAAGCCAAAGCAGCCTGCCCCTCTATCTTTCTTGACAAGCGCTGACACCGCTCGTACGATTGTTGAAACTTTCAACAATGAGGTCGAGTGATGGCCACGATGAATTTCAGTGTGCCAGGCGACGTCAAGAAAGCGTTTGACAAGGCCTTTGCGAGGCAGAACAAGAGCGCGGTACTGACCGATCTGATGCGCCAGGCCGTGGAGGAACGCCGACGACGCCAGCGCCGCGCCCGCGCCATCGCCAAACTGCTGGAACTACGAAAAAAGGTGAGGCGCGTAACAGACAGCGCGATCCGGACGGCGAGAGTTCGGGGGCGGCCATGACCGCCATCGTGTTGGACGCCAGCGTCATCGTGAAGTGGATCTTCCCCGATCGGCCGCAGGAGTCACACTCCCTCCAAGCGCTACAGATTCTCCAGCATGTCAGAGAGACCCGTCTTGCGGTCATCCAACCGCCCCACTGGCTCGCCGAAGTAGCGGCAGTCACCACGAGACTGGACCCTGCCGTGGCGCAGCAAGCCGTGTCTTTGCTGTACGCGCTGGAGTTACCTGTGGCAGAAGGAGTAGGGGTCTACGAACGGGCTTGTAGCCTGGCCGTCACCCTTCGTCAGCACGTCTTTGACACCCTCTACCATGCCGTGGCACTAACCCAACCGGATACCACTCTGGTAACGGCTGACGAAAAGTATTATCGCAAAGGGCACCATGTGGGCCGAATCATCCGCCTGCGGGATTTCCAACTCGCCGGCACCGCCTCGCACGACTAATTGGCGTCGAAGACCGCCCGCACGATCAGCAACCCTGGAACGCCTTGACGATCTGAAGAGGTGCACTGATCCCCTCGCCCCTTTCCCAATGCGTCCGGTAGAGCTACGCAAGAGGGAGGGTGGCGTTGATTCGCGATTTGGGCTAGACCGTGAACGTTTTGATCGTAATCTTCGGCTTATGGCAGAAGAACGACTCAAGAGGCATGAGGGGAACCGTGTGGGAGGGTTTTCCCTGCCTGAGTTGCTGATCCTCCTCGTGATCGTCGGCATCCTGGCCGCATTAGCGGCCCCCCTGTTCCTGTCGTACCGGATACGTGCCTACCAAGCGGAGGCTACCGTGAACTTGGCGGGAATCTTCGCGGCTGAACGAGCGTTTTACGGTGAAGCCGAGCGCTACAGCCATTTTGCAGACATCGGGTTCTGGCTCGCGGGAGGCGTCAATCGCTACACCTACCGGACGCACGGCACCACGGCGCAGGGGAACGATACGGGGGAGGTGCGGATCCCACCGACCATCGGCCTAGTCACGCCGGAAAACACCCTCGTCACCTCGGCCTCCAGTCTGACCGGCTTTACGGCGACGGCCACAGCCAATCTGGACCTCGATGCCCTCATAGACCAGTGGCACGTCAACGATCGTGGCGACGGCGTGTTACGCCCCGACATCAACGACGCCGGCGAATCGGCTCCCTAGGCCGGACGTGACCGGATGGGCCACTTCGCGCGCATGCCTCTTCGTCCACTGATCTGCCTGCTCGAACCGCCGCCCCTGCAGCCGAAGGGGAAGTGGTAGCTGTTACCGCGGCCCTCGGCGCGTGCCCATTCCAGCCACTCACCGTTCTTTCTCTGACCTCCCCGCTTGACCGCAAACGTTCATCAGGCTACGAGGCAAGCCAGAAGACTTGGTCGGTGAAATCCCCAGACTGGTGTTGCTGGAGAAATTGACGGAAGCGGCGCAGCAGTTCAGAGACCGGTAGCTCTCTGGAAAGGATCAAACCGGCGTGCGAACGGCCTTGCTCATGCCACCGGCGGGCAAGGGCCAAGAAGTCCTTGCGATTGAACGTAACCAACACGCGTCCGCTCCGAGTCGCAAAGGCGAGTTGATCTTCGTCGGAGAGCCCGACATTTCCCGCCTCCTGAGTGCTGAGACAATCCACACCATGAGCTACAAGCGCCGGGGCGACGGCCACCGGTACATGCTCATCGAGATAGAGCCTCATGAGGCTCAAGAAGGACGTTTCGCTGAGGCTGGTTCAGGAGGATCGAGCGCCTGGTTGGCCGCGATCTCCGCGTCTATCTCCGCGCGATTGTCGTAATAGTAGGAAAGGGCGTCATAGATTTGGGCCAATGACAGGTGGGGGTAATAGCTGAGCAGGTCCTCCGGCGAGACGCCCTGGTGCAGCACGTACACGACGACGGTGCGGACCGCGATGCGCGTCCCCTTCACAACGGGACTGCCGCCGCAGACCGCCGAGTCGCTCACGATGTGCGGGTGCAAAACCTTGGGCATGCAAGCAGTCTATCCGAAGCTGAAGGTAAGGGCAAGCAGAGATGCTCCCGCCATGCCGTGGCACTAACCCAACCGGATACCACTCTGGTAACGGCTGACGAAAAGTATTATCGCAAAGGGCACCATGTGGGCCGAATCATCCGCCTGCGGGATTTCCAACTCGCCGGCACCGCCTCGCACGACTAATTGGCGTCGAAGACCGCCCGCACGATCAGCAACCCTGGAACGCCTTGACGATCTGAAGAGGTGCACTGATCCCCTCGCCCCTTTCCCAATGCGTCCGGTAGAGCTACGCAAGAGGGAGGGTGGCGTTGATTCGCGATTTGGGCTAGACTGCGGGGGCGTTTCGGCCACATGAGGTCAGCGTGCCCCTCAACGAAGCGGACACCTGCCGGAAGTATGTCCTCCCCAAGCTCATCCAAGCTGGATGGGACAACGACCCACACTCCTTCACCGAGCAAAAGACTTTCACGGACGGCCGGATTGTCGTGATCGGCAACAAGACCCGTCGTCGTCCTCAGAAGCGGGCCGACTACCTGCTCCGACATACCCGTGATTTCATGATTGCAGTCGTGGAGGCCAAGGCGGCCTACAAATCGCCCAGCGATGGTCTGCAACAGGCCAAGGACTACGCCGAAATCCTCGGCCTGAAGTTCGCCTATGCCACCAACGGTCATGGCATTGTCGAATTCGACTACCTCACCGGCAACGAGCGAACGCTTGATGCCTTTCCGACGCCCGCCGATCTCTGGAACCGACTGCGAGCTGGGCATGGCCTTGCAGATGATACCGTCGCCGAGCGCCTTCTGACACCATCGAATCACCTGACCGGCAAGAGCCCTCGCTACTACCAGGAAATCGCCATCAATCGGACCGTGCAGGCCATCCTGCAAGGCAAGCGCCGGGTCCTGTTGACCATGGCGACAGGCACCGGCAAGACCGTCGTCGCCTTCCAAATTTGCTGGAAACTCTGGAGCGCCCGCTGGAATCCCACGGGTGAGTACCGCCGCCCGAAGATTCTGTACCTAGCCGACCGCAACATTCTCATCGATGATCCCAAGGACAAGATTTTCACGGTCTTCGGCGACGCTCGGTGGAAAATCGAGAACGGAGAAGCCAACAAAGGGCGGGAGATGTACTTCGCGATCTACCAGGCCATCGCCAAGGATGAGCGTCGGCCCGGCCTCTACCGGGAATATGCCAGGGACTTCTTCGACCTCATTATCGTGGACGAGTGCCACCGTGGCAGTGCGAGGGACGAAAGCAATTGGCGCGAGATTTTGGAATACTTCGAGCCGGCCTACCAACTGGGCATGACCGCCACGCCGCTCCGGCAGGACAACCGGGACACCTACGCTTATTTCGGCAACCCGCTGTACCAGTACAGCCTGAGACAAGGCATCGAGGACGGATTCCTGGCTCCTTATCGGGTCCACCGGGTGATCAGCACGTGGGACGCCGCAGGCTGGCGGCCGAGCAAGGGCGATTTGGACCGGTACGGTCGAGCCATCCCGGACGACGAATATCAGACCAAAGACTTCGAGCGAGTCGTGGCACTGCGCGCCCGCACGGAGGCCATCGCCCGCCACCTGACGGACTTTCTCAAAAAGACCGACCGCTTCGCCAAGACCATCGTGTTCTGCGTGGATCAGGAGCATGCGGATGAGATGCGGCGGGCGTTGAACAACTTGAACACGGACCTCGTCCAGCAATACCCCGACTATGTTTGCCGCGTCACGGCAGAGGAAGGCCACATCGGGCGCGGACATTTGGGCCGATTTCAGGAGCTGGAAACCACGACGCCGGTCATCCTGACCACCTCGCAACTTCTGACGACCGGCGTAGATGCGCCTACGTGCAAGAACATCGTGTTGGCGCGCGTGGTCGGTTCCATGACCGACTTCAAGCAGATGATCGGACGCGGCACGCGCGTCCGGGACGATTACGGCAAGCTTTTCTTCAGCATCCTCGACTACACGGGCTCAGCCACTCGATTATTCGCAGACCCGGATTTCGACGGCGACCCGGCTCTGATCACGGAAGAGCAGGTGAATGAGACGGGCGAGACCGTACCGAAGACTTATGAGATCGTGGAAGAGCAGCCGGTGATGGCCGATGAAGAAAAGCAATTTGAAATCTTGGACGATTCCGAGGGCGAACGCCGCAAATACTATTTTGACGAAGGCCGGGTCGAGATTGCCGCGCACCTCGTCTACGAGCTGGACCCGGACGGCAGGCAACTGCGCGTCGTGAAGTTCACCGACTATGCAGCCGAGAAAGTCCGTTCGCTGTATACTTCAGCCGCCGAAATGCGGGCACAATGGGCGGACCCGGAGAGACGCGCCGAGATCATCGGACGGCTCGCGGAGCGCGGCATTGATTTCGACGAACTGGCGGCGGCGGCCAACCAGCCGGAGGCCGATCCTTTTGACCTCCTTTGTCACGTTGCTTTCAACGCGCCGCTCCGCACAAGGCGCGAGCGCGCGGACCGGCTGCGCAGGGACAAGAAGGACTTCTTCGACCATTATGGTCCCGAAGCACGCACGATCTTAAACGACCTGCTGGAGAAATATGCGGACCATGGCACGGCCCAGTTCGTTTTGCCGGACGTGCTCCATGTTCCGCCTATTTCAGATCATGGCAACGTCATGGAAATCGCGAGCCTCTTCGGCGGACCCGACCAGCTCAAGGCTGCCGTGAATGAATTGCAGACATTGCTCTATGCGGCATGAAACGATCTCAAATTTCAAATCTCAAATGTGAAACTGGCCTTCTGAAATTTGAAATCTGAGATTTGACATTGCACTAAGAGGATCATGAAATACTCCCGCTTTGAAGAACTGCCGGTCTGGAAAGACGCGATAGACCTGGCTCGCCGTATGTACGGGTTCGCAGCGAGAGAAACCCTGCGACGGCACCCAGGTCTGCGCGACCAGTTGGAGCGCGCCACGCTGTCGATCTCCAACAACATCGCCGAAGGGTTCGAACGGGGCAGCACCAAGGAACTGCTGGCCTTTCTCTACATCGCGCGAGGCTCGGCAGGGGAAGTCCGCTCCATGCTATATGTGCTCGAAGGTTTAGGCACCTTCGAGAATCTCAAATCTCAGATCACAGATCTCAAAGGAAGTTGCGAGAGCATATCCAAGCAACTCTATGGGTGGATCGAGAAACTGAAAAACTCCGAGATCACCGGCCAACGCCATTGGGACGAACGGGCAAGAGCACGGGTTGCCACTGAAAAGGGTCGCCAAGACTTTCTGGAAGAGCTGAACCGTATCGCCGAAGCCACGACGAAGGAGCGAACAATCAAGGAACCCTGATCTGCTATCCTGTTTCGTTGGCGATCTGCAATTTGAGATTTGTAATTATATGTCCGCGATTTGCAATTTGAGATTTGTGACTCCTAACCTGAGATTTGCGATTTTCCATCTCTAAATCTGAGATTGCCATGGCAAAAAAGCATCGACCAACCACCCCCCTCACTACGGCGCAACAGCTCGGCAGCATCATCAAGTCCGCGCGGGACATCATGCGCAAGGACAAGGGGCTGAACGGCGACCTTGACCGGCTGCCCATGCTGACCTGGATCATGTTCCTTAAGTTCCTGGATGACATGGAGCAGATGCGGGCCACCGATGCCAAGCTGGCGGGCGAACGGTTCCGTCCGATCATTGAGCAGCCCTACCGTTGGCGGGATTGGGCGGCCAAGCCGGACGGCATCACCGGCGATGCATTGATCGCCTTCGTCAACAACGAGGAAGCCCGAGGACCTGACGGAGAGAAAGGTCCCGGCCTCTTCGCCTACCTGCGAAACCTCCAAGGGCGGAACGGCGGCGATCGACGCGACGTGATCGCGACCGTCTTTAAGGGGATCACCAACCGCATGATCAACGGGTACCTCCTGCGGGACGTGGTCAACAAGATCAGCGGCATCCATTTCACGTCGAGCGAAGAAATCCACACGCTCGGCCATCTCTATGAATCCATGCTCAAGGAAATGCGGGACGCGGCTGGAGACGCCGGGGAGTTCTATACTCCGCGTGCCGTCGTCCGCTTCATGGTCGCCGTCACCGATCCGCGCCTCGGCGAGACAATCCTCGATCCGGCCTGCGGCACCGGCGGTTTCCTGGTGGAAAGCTACCTGCACCTCGAAAAGCAATGCACAACGGTTCAGCAGCGAAAAACCTTGCAGACGAAAAGCCTCTTTGGCGGCGAGCCCAAGCCTCTGCCCTACTTGCTGGCTCAGATGAACCTGCTCCTGCATGGATTGGAGTCGCCGCAGATTGATCCATTGAACAGCCTCCGTTTCCCCCTCAAAGAGATCGGCGACAAGGACCGGGTGGACGTGATCCTGACCAACCCGCCTTTCGGCGGCGAAGAAGAGCGCGGTATCCTCTCGAACTTCCCCGAAGACAAGCAGACAGCCGAAACCGCGCTGCTCTTCCTGCAACTGATCATGAAGAAGCTCCGGCGTCAGCCGAAGCCGGGCCGAGCCGGCGTCGTCGTGCCCAACGGCACCCTTTTCGGCGACGGAGTCTGTGCCAGGATCAAGGAAGAGCTGCTCAAGGAGTTCAACCTCCACACGATCGTCCGCCTGCCCAATGGCGTCTTCGCGCCCTACACCAGCATCCCGACAAACTTGATGTTCTTCGACCGCTCCGGCCCGACGAAAGAGGTCTGGTACTACGAGCAACCGCTGCCGGCAGGCCGGAAGAACTATACGAAGACCCAGCCGATCCAATTCGAGGAGTTCGCTCCTTGTCTGGCTTGGTGGAAGAAACGGAAGGAAAACGAGCAAGCCTGGAAGGTGTCCGCCGCAGACATTCTGGCCAACAATTGCAATCTCGACATCAAAAACCCGCGCGGCAAGGTGGATTTCGAACACCTGCCGCCTGAGCAACTTGCTGACGACATTTTGAAGAAAGAGCAGCGCATCATCGAGATCATGGGCGAGATTAAGAAACTCCTCGGAGAAGGCCGATGAAAAAAGCCTGGCCGATGGTGCCGCTGGCATCTGCTATCCAGCACCGCAAAGAGTTTATCCAGATCGACAATCTAGCCGATTACAAACGATGCCGCGTTCAGCTTCATGCACAAGGGATCGTCTTGCGGGACACGGTTGCCGGTGCTGAGATCAAGACCAAGAAGCAACAGGTCTGCCGGGCAGGGGAATTCCTCGTTGCGGAGATCGACGCCAAGGTTGGTGGCTTCGGCATCATACCCGATGAACTCGATGGAGCCATCGTCAGCAGCCACTATTTTCTTTTCCAGGTTGATGATGCAACATTACAC
>CAZKHY010000002.1:44678-71121 GCA_964552455.1 uncultured Nitrospira sp. | reverse complement strand
GAAACCGGCTGTTCAAGAGCCTCTATGACCTTCTGGCTGTGCGCTGGATGCAGAGCCGCTGCCTCCGGTACAAGCTTCGCACGCCGGACGGGACCGGCCGCCCATGATCCTCGAAGGCTCGCCCGCCCACTTATGAACCTCTCCACCTTGACGACCACCGAAATGCTCTGGTTGGCGATCGGCTTTCTGGGCCAGGGCGTTTTCTTCATGCGCTGGGTCGTGCAGTGGGTCGCGTCCGAGCGAAGCGCGGAAAGCCGCGTGCCGATGGCCTTCTGGTACATGAGCCTGGCCGGAGGCCTGATCACCCTGGCCTATGCGATCTACCGCAAGGACCCGGTCTTCATTGCCGGCCAGAGCGTGGGGACCTTCGTCTATCTCCGGAACCTGATGCTGATCTACCGCAACCCCCAAGCCAACCAGGGCTCCCGGACGTCCAGAGAGTGCAACGGGTGACCGGTGGGTAAGCGGTCCTCCTTGGTCATCCTCCTCGCACTGGCCTGTTTGTTGTTCTTCCTCGGCCTGGGAACGCTCGGCCTGACCGACCGGGACGAAGGCAGAAACGCCGAAGCGGCCCGGGAAATGGTCGAGACCGGCGATTGGGTCAGCCCGACGTTCAATTACGAGCCCCGGTTCGCGAAGCCGGCCTTCGTCTACTGGCTCATGAGCGGGGCCTACCGTCTGTTCGGCGTCAGCGAGTTCACCGCCCGCCTGCCGTCCGCCTTGTGCGGGGTCGCGCTCATCCTGCTTCAATACGCCTTTCTGACACGTCTCTGCGGGCCGCTGCTGGGCCTGCTGGGCGGCCTCATGCTGCTGCTGAACGTGGAAGTCGTCGCGATCGGGCGTCTGGCGCTGACCGACAGCGTGCTGATCTTCTTCACCACCCTCTCGCTGTTCGGCTTCTGGCTGGGCCTGCATGGCGAAGGTCGCGCCCGCCACTCTATCTGGCTGTTCTACGTCGGGATGGCGGGCGGGATGCTGACCAAGGGACCGGTGGGCATTGCGGTCCCTTTGCTGGCGGTTCTCCCCTATTTGACCCTGACGAGACGGTGGGGCCAGTTCCGGCAGCGGGGGTTCCCGCTCATCGGCCTGTGTCTGTTTCTGCTGCTGGCGCTGCCCTGGTATCTGGCCATGTTTGCGATCCACGGCTCCAGCTACAGCGCCTCGGCCCAGGCCGACACCATCGGCCGGTTTCTGAACGCGATGCAAGGCCACGGAGGCACGCTGTTGTTTTACGTCCCTGTCTTGCTCTTGGGATTCTTTCCCTGGAGCGGATTCCTCCCTTTCGCGCTCCATCAGGCATGGAAACAATGGCGGACGCACCGGGCGCAAGGGGCGGGACCGGAACGGGAACATGAGCTGGGTCTTTTTGCCTGCCTCTGGGTCGTCGGCTGCTTCGTCTTTTTCAGCCTCTCCGCCACGCGCCTGCCCCACTACATCGGCCCGCTCTATCCGGCCGCCGCGATCCTGACCGCCCTGTATTGGCACCGTTGCCTGACCGAACCGGCCACGCCGGGCGTCCGCGCAGCCTTCCATTTACTGGCGGGAGTCGGCTACCTGCTGGGCTTGACGCTGGTGGCCTCCCACGCCCTTTACGCCACCTTCGCAGACAAGATCGCCAAGGAATTCCCCATCGCCGCCCAGATCGATCCGGGCATCGGCCCTCCCGCAGCCGGGATCGTTCTGTTGATCGGGATCGGACTGGCCCGGCATTTCGGCCTGTCGGAAGAACGGCGCGCCGGAGCCTTCTGGGCCGCCGGAGCCACGATCCTCCTCGTCCTCTTGCTCACCATCCAGATCACGCTGCCCCGGTTCAACAAATACTTTGTCGCAGCCTCGCAGGAACTGGCTTATGCGGCCGGCCTGAACCTGGGGCCCACCGACCGCCTGATCCTCTACGGGTCTCCCAAGCCCTCGCTCATTTTCTACGCCCGGCACAAGGCCGTCGTCATCCAACCGGGTGAGGAGGCCAACATGCGCCGCCACCTCACAACGCCAAGCCAACCGGGACGGACGATGATCCTCCTGCCCTCCCGCCTGAAGTCGCAACTGCCGGCCGAGGCTGCCAACTACCCGGTCATTCTCGAGCGATACGGCTACAGTCTCCTCGCCAATGAACCGATGATCCGGGGGCTGCCGGCGAGCCCGCCGGTTCCGAGTTTCGGCCCGCACGGGTGACAAAGCTGCGCGCGGTTTAGAGGAGGGGGAGCAGGCCTTTTAGAGCCTGGATCGCCACAACCCCGACAGCCGCCAGGGCCACGATCACCGACTCGGTCATGGCCGCTTGCGCCAGTCCCCGGAAATCAGGCTGGCCGACGACAGGCGGATCGATCCCGACGGCGGACTCAAACATATTATCAGAAGGAGCCGCCCACCGGGCAACCGCCGCCAGGCACACCAAGAAGGTGACGAGCATGGATCCGGTCGTCAGGGCCAGCCCCAGAAAGAGCAGGAGGTTGGCGCTCTGCAGAGCAAGAACGTCGGACTTGGACCAGAGCCTCCGTGCCAGGCGGACGGCGAGCCCGATCCCGATCGCCGCAATCCCCCCCCCCAGCATCAGTCGATTCGTCCAATCCTCCGGAGAGGGGTGCGAAAGGGTCCAGAGGAGGGCAAATGCAAAAATCAGGTAGGGGGTAAGAGACGTCGATCCCTCGGCCAGGGACTCACGCCATCGTCGGAGAGGGTTTGCAACCAGGGTCCCGACCAGAACGCCCAGGACCAAGCCGACGGCCACGTCGGTGGGGAAATGGGAGCCGCGCACGACCCGGCTCACCGCTACCAGACTGGCGGCCCCATAGAGAGGCCAGACCAATCCGGGAAAATGTCTGGCGATCACCGTCGCCACCGCAAACGAAGCGGCGGCGTGTCCGGAAGGGAAGGAGTCCAGGCCCGTCTCGAAGGAGGGCCCGAACTGCAATCCGCCGTTATGCATCATGCGGGGACGGGGCCGGCCGATCAGGTGCTTGAGCACCTGGATCATCAGCGCTGCGGCCCCGTGGGCGAGCAATCCCTCGAAGCCGGCTTGGCGGACTGCCGCCCGTTTCAGCAACCAGCCGGCCGCCAGCATCGCCCCGCTGATGGCGACCAGAACCGCCCCGCTCCCCAAGCGGTTGCCGACGTCCCCCGCCTGCTCCAGCCAGGCCACATGCACGGAGCGCAAAAACCGCGCCAGCGGCAGATCGAGTTGCCAGAAGCCCCAGGCAAGGATCGCCCAAACGGCGCCGGAGCAGATGAGCGACAGCGGTCGTGAAGCGTGAGGCATGAGGCGTGAGGCGAAAGTTCCCGCGCTCGACGGCCCGTTGCTGCTCATGCCTTACCCCTCACGCCCGACGGAATCACGGGACCCAATCGGCCAGAAAGATATTGAACTCCCCGCGCTGGGTCGCGTTGCGGTCAGAGATCCAGACCAGCTTCTTCCCATCCGGGGAGAACATCGGGAAGCTGTTGAACCCGCCCGCGGAGGTCACTTGTTCCAGACCCGTACCGTCGTCGCCGATCAGGTACAGGTGAAAAGTTGGAGGGCCGCTGACGGGGCGATCCGGCTGGCGGTCATGGTGATTGGAGGAAAAGATGATCCGGCGGCCGTCGGGATGGAAGAACGGCGCAAAATTGGACGCCCCGTTGGCGGTCACCTGCCGCTTGCCGCTTCCGTCCGCGTTCATCACGAAGATTTCCAGGCGACCCGGTTCAACCAGCTTTTGTCTCAGCAGGGTCTTGTACTCCTCCACCGTCGCCGGATCGCTCGGGTGGGAAGCCCGATAGACGATCCGCCTGCTGTCCGGCGAGAAGAACGCCCCGCCGTCGTAGCCCACTTCGTCGGTGAGGCGCCGGATGTGGGTCCCGTCCAGGTTCATTGCATAGAGGTCGAGGTCCCCGTCCCGGATCGAGGTGAAGACGATCGTCTTGCCATCCGGTGAGACCGTCGCTTCGGCGTCGTAGCCCGGCGTGGCGGTCAACCGCTGAACTTGCTGTCCGTCCACCTTGACCGAAAAGACGTCGTAATCGTCCAGCGCCCAGCGGTACTTCCCTTCCATCTTGGGCTTCGGCGGACATCCGGGAGCAACAAGATGGGTGGAAGAATAGAGCACCCGCCGGTCGCCCGGGAAAAAATAGCCGCAGGTCGTGGCCCCGACGCCGGTACTCACGAGCCTGATCGTCCCGCTCTCCAGGTCCATCACATACATTTGGTAGCAGCCCAGGCCCTTGCCCCCGTCCGCTCGGCTGGTCGCCTGGGTGTTTTCCCTCCAGTCGTTCGTGGACTGGAACACCAGCTTGGTGCCGCTGAAAGAAAAATAGGCTTCGGCGTTCTTGTTGCCGAAGGTCAGTTGTTGGATGTTCGCCAGATGACGCTCGGCCGGCTCGGCCTGCACGGATTCGAGGCGCACTGGCTCTCCCAGAACGAGCACGGACACGAGCAGAAGCACTGCTATCCGATCACGTCGCATCAAATCGCACCTCCATCCCATCCTCGGATGCCTCGAAATCCCCCCGCGCCACTACCGCCCCGTCGTGAAAGACCACATAACTCTGCCAGCCGTAGAAAAACAGGAGCCGCGCCACCTTGGCGGCCGCCGAGGGAGTCAGCCCGTAAAACAGCGTGACGACGGTTCCTTGGCGGTCCGGATGGCGGCAGGTGACCAGCAAGGCTTTGCCAGGCCCTTCATAGGTCCGCTCCTCGACGGTGAACCGATCGTGGCCCAGGCTGACGCGATCGCCGCAGACCTTCCCGATCTTCTCCGCGGCCCGATTCACACCAGGCCCCCCCAGAACCAAGGCCGAGCCCCTTGAGGGAACCAGGTCCTGATCGGAGGCCTGGGCGATGTCCGGTTCGCGGGACTGGATCTGCCTGGCCAGTTCCCGGTACGGTTCCCTCTCGCCTTCCGTCCCCGCGTCGGGCAGTATCAAAGACCGCTGCCGGTCCGTGACAAACAGGTTCAACATGGGGGGGATCTGTTCCCGGGCCAGCCTCCTGAACGAATCATACTCCGGGTCAAGCGCGACGCTGAGCGGCTTGCCCGGCACGTGAAGAGTGAACGCCTGCTCGGAAGCCTCCATCGACAAGACGGCGCGATGGATTTGCCCGTCCGCCAATTTCACGGACAGCGGAAGGCCCAGCCGGTACGGTCCCCCTGTTTGCCTGATGCGAAGCTGCAACGAGACCCCGTTAGCCCCTTGCCCCTCGTGCCGCACCAGAGCTTCCGTCAGCTTCAAGCTGGGTGCGCCGGCTCGTTCCACCCACTGGGCGAAAAACCACCTCAGACTCCTCCCCGCTGTCTCCGAAAAGACCCGCTCCACATCCTGCCAGGCCGAATAGGCGCCCCCCCGTTCTGCCACCAACGTTCGCAGGCCTCCCCAGAACGCTTCCTCGCCGATTTCCTTTCGGAGCATATGGAAGACCATGGCCGCCTTCTGGTAGCCGATGGCGTTGTCCTTCTGGTTCGTCTTTTGCCGGAAGCGTCCGACCGGATAGTCCTCGTCCGGCTTCACGTAGACCGCATAGCCGAGCAGCATCATGCGCCGTTGTTCACGCGCCTGGTCCGTCTTTCCGCTGAGCTCGTCGTAGTAATAATTGGCCAGGTAGGTGGTCAGCCCCTCCACCCAGTTGCCCTGCGTGACATCGTTGAACAGCCAGTTGCCGAACCAGGAATGCACGATCTCGTGGCCCAGCGCGTAGGGCTGCACGTAATGCCGTTTGATGACGCCGCTGCCGAGCAGGGTGAAGGAAGGCATGCCGAGCCCGCTGGCAAAGAAGTTTTCCACGACCGCGAACTTGGGGAAGGGATACGGGCCCAACAGCTTCGTATACGCCTCCAGGTAGCGGGCCGAGGCCTCCAGGTACTCTTCGGCCAGCCGGGCATCATCCGGAAACAGGTAGGCGGCCAGTTCCACGGAGCGGCCGGACAGATCCTGCCAGTTCCGCTTCGTGACGACAAAGCGGTTGGCCACCAACGTGAGCGCCTCCGTCTTGGCTGCGACCTCCCACTCCGCTGTCACGGCCTGCGCCCCGGTCGTCCGGCCGACCTGCTTCCCGTGGGTGACCACCTCCCAGCCTTCAGGAACCTTGGCCGTGAGCCTGAAAACCGGAAGCGATCCGGAAATCTCCGGGTACCAGTGGGTCTCCCCGCTCAGATAGATCCCCTCGCTTCCGATGTGCCCCGACGTTTCACTCGGAGTGACAAATCGAAGGTGACGGGGCTCGCGCGGGGGCTCGTTGATCGCCCCCTGATAGGTCCAGTCCAGGACGACGATGTGATCCCCCCCCGCCGCTCCGTTCAGTTGGACCGTGACAAGCTGCTCTCTTTCACCCTCCTGACCGACCTCATCCTTCTTTCCTGCCGGGTCCGTCACGAAGGGAAGGGGACGGGACCTGGCCCCATCCCGTTCCTGCACCGCCGTCACGCGCAGAGCCCGGTTGAGCAGGAAGGAGACTTTGGGAGTGGCGGTCAGGACCTTGATCGTCATTCGGTCGGTCGCCTTGAGCTCATGGCTGGCCGGGGTCAGCATTACCCTCAGATCGTGGGCCAGGATCTCGACCGGCCGGTCCTTGGAAAGGGGGAGCAACTCAGAGGCGGCGGCCTTGGCGGGCCAGAAAGGGAGGAACAGAGCCCCTCCCAGAAGGCAGACTTGAACGATGTTGACCACCTGCACGGTCCACCTGTCCCGCCATCCCGGTCGTGGCGCTTCGATCAGAGGATCTCTAGGCCGGTTCGAACAAGGCATCCACGAATTCCTGGGCGTGGAAGTCCTGCAGATCCTCGACTCCTTCGCCCACCCCGATGAGACGGACCGGGATCTTCAGCTCCTCGGCGATCGCGACCACAATCCCGCCGCGGGCCGTGCCGTCCAGCTTCGTCAATGCGAGGCCGGTTACTCCGACCGCCTCGTGAAACTGCCTGGCCTGGGCAAGCGCGTTCTGCCCCACGGTGGCGTCCAGCGCCAGCAGGACCTCGTGCGGCGCCCCCGGCAATTCCCGGGCCAGCACCCGTTTGATTTTCTTCAGTTCGTCCATCAAGTTGACTTTCGTGTGAAGGCGGCCGGCCGTGTCGATCAGCACGACATCAACGCCACGGGCCTTGGCCGCAGCCAGGCCATCGAACACCACGGCCGAGGGATCGGCCCCTTGCTGGTGCCGGATCACCTCCACCCCGATCCGCCCGCCCCACACTTCCAACTGCTCGATCGCGGCGGCGCGAAACGTGTCGGCCGCCACCAGCAAGGGCTTCTTTCCGGCTTGCTGCAGCCGCTGCGCCAGCTTGGCCACCGTGGTGGTTTTGCCGACGCCGTTGACGCCGACCGCGAGCACGACGTAGGGCTTCGGCCCGCGCGCCACGAGGCGTCCGATCGGCTCTCCTTCACACCCGCGAAGCTGGCTCAGGATCGTCTCTTTCACGATCTGCAGCGGCTGCTGGCCCGGGTCTGAAGACAGGGTGGGAGCGCTCCGCGCCCCCGCTTGCAAACGCTCCATGAGCCGGCGCACCGTGTGGACGCCAAGGTCTGCCGCGAGGAGCGACGCTTCCAATTCCTCCAGCACCGCCGGGTCCGGGCCTCGGCCGATGAAGCGATCCAGCGATTCCCGTACCGCCTGGCGGGTCTTGGCCAACCCCTCGTTCAGTCGCTGCAACCAACCCATCTTTTCCAGCTTCAAGCGAATAGCCGATAGCGAGCAGCGAAAAACTGCTTTCTCCCGGCTGTCCGCTATTTGCTCCTCGCTATTAACTTCGGGAGCGGCATCAGCGTCTGAAGAACGGCCCGCTCCTTCCGTCTCATCCGCTCGGCTTCACGCCCTCCCCGCTCATGGTCGTACCCGAGCAGATGGAGGGTTCCGTGAATCAACAGCGCGGCCAGCTCCTGGTCCAGGGAATGTCCGTCTCCTTTGGCCTGACGGGCCGCCTGCGGCAAGGCAATCACCACGTCACCCAGGAGAGGGGAGGCAGGCCCTCCGGCTTCCCTCATCGGAAAGGCCAGCACATCGGTGGGATAATCGCGACCCCGGTAGAGCCGGTTCAATCGCCGCATCCGGCGATCACCGACCAGCAGCAGGCTGAGCTGGGCCTCCGGCTCTCCGGCCGCGGCGAGCACGCGCCGGGCCAGCCTTGCAAGCGCGACCCGCACGAGGCCGGCACGGCGGAGGTGGCTCCTCACCAGCACCTGCGGTGGGCGCCGTCGAACCACCGGCATCAGTGTGGCTGGCCCCCGTAGTCCTCACCGCCATCGGCAGGACGGGGACGGGGCAACCGGCGAGTCCCCCGGCCGGTGAACCGGCGCACGCGTCCCCCTGATGCAGCGCTCCCTTGCCCGTCCGGCGCATGCCGGTCATAGGCCTTGATGATCTCCTGGACCAGCCGGTGGCGAACCACGTCGTGCTCGTCGAAGTAGACGAACTCGATGCCGGGGATCGCCTTGAGAATTTCGCGCACCTCGATGAGACCCGACCGCCGGTCCGACGGCAGATCCACTTGCGTGATGTCCCCCGTGACCACCGCTTTGGAGTTGAACCCCAATCGCGTCAGGAACATCTTCATCTGTTCGGCGGTCGCGTTCTGGGCCTCGTCCAAAATCACGAACGAGTCGTTCAGCGTGCGGCCGCGCATGAACGCCAGGGGCGCGATCTCGATCTCGCCCCGCTCCACCAGGCGATTCGCCCGCTCCATGTCCATCATGTCGTAGAGGGCGTCGTAGAGAGGCCTGAGGTAGGGGTTGACCTTGGCGTACATGTCCCCGGGCAGGAACCCGAGCTTTTCGCCGGCCTCCACCGCCGGGCGGGCCAGGATAATGCGGCTGACCTCCTTCCTGGTCAGCGCCGTCACCGCCATGGCCATCGCCAGATAGGTCTTCCCGGTCCCGGCCGGCCCGATCCCGATGACGATATCGTACTTCTGGATCGCCTCCAGGTACCGCTTCTGGGCGGCGGACTTGGGTGCCACGAACCGCTTGGTCGTGGCGATGGGGACCGTGCTGAGGAGGAGGTCTTTCAGGGGGACATCGGCCTGCCCGCGCGAAGCCTTGAGCGCGACCGCCACATCCTCGGCCCGCAGCTCGTAGCCTTCCGCGGTCAAGGCGGCCAGCTCGGTCAGAATGCGTTCGGCTTTTCGGACGGCGTCCGGCGCACCGGCCAGCGTCAGCTCGTCGCCACGCGCCGAGAGCCGCACCCCAAGATCGTCTTCGATCATCTTGAGGTGCAGGTCGCGGGACCCGAAGAGGCTCGCGTGGTTCGTCCCTTCTCGCAGCTTGATCTTGCGCACGCCTGGTCTGTGAGAATCCTCCGGAATGTTCACGCGACAACGCAACGCACGACCGGATCTCCTGAACGCCCAGCGGACCCGCCGCCGGTTCATGGTCCGGTCGGGGATTATTCTAACAGACCGCCGAAGACACTGACAAGGTACGGGATGGCAGAGGGTTGGAAAGGGACTGCTTACGAGGAAGGGGCGGCCAGGCTCAATTCGAACTCTTGAAATGCGTAGCCATCCCGATCGTCACGCACGGCGACCCGCGCGCGATGAGTTCCCCTTGTTTCAGCGGGAATTCGCCATTCGATGCGACCGGTGGACTTGTCGATCGTCATGCCGGGCGGGGCAGTCTCCAATGAGTACGTGAGTGGATCCCCTTCCGGGTCGATTGCCTTGACGTCATAGACGTAGCGTCCTCCGTCGATCGTGGCGGGAGGAGCGGAGGCAATCTTGGGATGGCCGTTCATGATCGTCAGCGGCGGGGAGCGCAGGGGCCTGCTGTTGCTGGTGTCATCCTGAGGGGCTGCTTCCACCGTGAGCACATCTCCACGCGCAAACGCAACGGTGTCCAACGAGCTCTCCTCCCCTTCTGATTCCAATACCATCATTCCATTGCGTGACCATCGAAACCCATAGCGGAAGGAGCCCTGGCCAGTGTCAGCCCCCTTGACCTTGGCGGTCACGCGATCTCCCATCCGCACATCAGCCGGCTCCAACACAACCTGCATCATTTCGAGCGGGCCATCGGGAATCACGACGGCTTCAGTCCGGTACGGCGTTCCTCCTGTTTTCCCATCCAGTGGGACTACTTCCACCGCCACTAGGTCTCCGTGCTTCACGAGACGCAGACTCAAAGTCGGTTGTGTTTGCCCTTCCAGTCGCTCCCCATTGAGCAGCCATTGATGGCGAAAGGTCACTGGGTCGCCGTCCGGGTCCTCCGCTTCCACCCGCACCCGCAAGGGCTCTCCAGGAATGATGGGATTGGGTTGGATCGTAGCCGATCGAATGACGGGGGGGTGGTTCAGAAGGGGGCCGTCCGAATCTGACAGACCAGCCGACTTGGACGGCGGGGCGGCCTTGCCGGTCCCGCCGTCCGGCGCTTCAGCCGAGCAGCCGACGAGCACAGCCAAGGCAAGCGGCCAGAGGTGAGGGGCAAGGGATAAGAAGATGGTCTTTCTCACACCTGACACCTCACGTTTCACGCCTCACGCTTAGTCAGTCCCGTTGATTAATCCACGAGAGGTAGCGACTCCAGGAGGCAATCGGCGGCTTTCCGCAGAACTGGTTCACAGCCCCGGAACTACCCTGGACAATACCCGTGATACGACCGCTACAACCCGTTCCGCTGGATGACCCGGAGGTGCCGCTTCCCTGGCCGCCGACCTGAACGGCCACTTGAGACGGCAGTCCTGTGCCAAGCAGCATAGCCCGACTTGCACAGGTTGAAGATCCTGAACAGGCGGTATTGGCTGCGCCGCCTCCCGTCCCCGTGTAGGTTCCCATTATGGGTTCCTTGTTGGCGGTTCCGGTCTGATAGAAGAGCCCATAGACCCATCCTGTTCCTCCTGCCTGACAGATGTCGTTCGTGGGGATAAAGGTGGTGAAAAACACGGCTCCGCCAATGACCGTGGGAGTGCTCAACAGTCGTTCTCCAGACGACGGCAACGTGGTGTACCATCCATCCATAGCTGTCGTTGTTGCCGTCCCCTGGATCTTGGCCTGTAGGTCGGAAAAGGTCGTCACACCTGCCACCCCGGTCACTTGGTTGGTCCCCCCCGCACACGAAGTGCAAATCGAGACAGCCGAAACGTTGAGGAGGTTATTCTTCTGTGTAGACTGGCAACTACTATCGCTGGAGTTCATGCACAAATCTTTGACACCGAAGAAATACTGAGCATCCGTGTTCGTCTTATCGGCATTGCCGTAGAACCGGCCGGTGCCGAAATACACCCAGACGTTGTGGGCGTCATCGGAAGTCACGGTCGGGGCTGCGGTGATCGGCCCCGCCTTCAATATGGTCCCGCTTGGCGGGAACGTGGCCAGCAGCAGGGTTGGCGCCCGGCTGGTCCCTGAAGCCACTCCCCACGAAGACGGGCTTGTGCTCACCCCGTAGGGGAATGCGCTCCCGGTGGCAAGCCGATACAGTTTGCCGATCCAACTGGGCGGAGCGCTCCCGTTGCAAGGGGTGCCAGCAGTGTTGCAAATCGCATTGCCCAGGTACGCCGTGTCGGTTCGGAAATCCAGGTCTGCATCGAGCGTGATCGCATCGCCCATAAAGGAATAGGCGTCGCCCGTCGTGAATGTGGAAAACAGATTGCTGCCGGTCGCAGGATCGATTGGTCCCGTTTGCAGATTGATGGCAAAGATCTTGCCCGTCTGGGCGCTGCTGCCGTCGTAGCCGGTCGGACCGGAACCGATCACCACGAACCACTTGGCGTCGCTGTTGTCGGTCTTGTCACAGCTCGTGCAGGCCGGTTTCACCCGTACTACAGCCGGATAGCTGGTGGTGAGCCCCAGGCTCGTGTCGCTGAAGCTCCAGAGCAGCACCGGATTCTTTTCCGGATTGGTGATATCCAGCACGAAGTAGGCGGAGTAGAAGGTTCGAGTCGTTGACGTACCGCTGCCGAAATTAGCTGTCACGCTCATGGGAGGCGCGCCGGTACTGGATACGCAAGCCCCGCAGCTTCCTCCCATTCTGAACCCGCCGATCAGGATCGTCCCCCATCCGTTGGGATGGTCGGCATCCGGCGTGAAAATACGGGCGTCCGTGACCTTCGGTTTCAAATCCACATAGTACACATGGGTATAGCCGCTCTGCGTCAGCCACTGCAGTTGGGGGAGGAGTTGGTACGGAATGAATCCCCACAGTTCCTGTCCCAACAGCGGGCCACTGCTGTTGTCGGTTGCCGTGCGCGTAAACCATCCGTGCTCGGTCGCGCCTGTCGTGCTGGGATCATCGCCTCGATGATAAAAGCCCCCATTGACCGCATGGAGCATTCCGTCATTGGCCCCCACATACGCCACCTCACGGCGGCTCTTGTACTGAATGTAGAAACTCGCGTAGCTGGCATCCCCGTAAAGCACGTCGTACCGTTCCTTGGGAGCTCCGACCACCGTCGGCGTGGAATTGATGGGATCCCCCATCTTCCAAACCTGCAAGGCGCTGTTGCCCGTGTCATCCGTGACCAGCAACTGGCGGTCCCGCAAGCCGCTCACCTCGTTGCCAAGAACAAAGTTGATGATGTTGTCGGCCGTGTAGGGGGAGGGAGCTGCCTGAGCGCGCAAATAGGGCGCAAGGGTCGTATCGTTGGCGGTGGTGAAGGGGATCTGCTCCCCGGCATCCACGACTCCATTGTTGTTGGCATCCACCCAGGTCAGCACGGTTCGTGCCGAAGGAGCGGTCAAGGCCAGGCGCCGTCCGGCTTCCCAAATGGGTTTGATTTGCGTGAGTCCCACGGTCTGGAACGGGGTCGTCGAGTCTGCCTTTCCATCGACCGGGCTCACGTCTTTGTATTCATCCACCAAGACATTGCCGGTGGAGGAATCGAAGCGCATCTTGATGATGCTGTCCTTTTCATAGACCAGTCGTCCATCCGCATCCGTATCCTCACGGACGTTGCCGAACTCATCGATGAAAAGGCCCTGCGTGTAGCCGGTCCAGACGACGGGATTAAGCCCCTGGTACGTGAGTGGGTAAAAATAGGCCTGGTAGAGCGAGCCGTCACCGGTGGACGAGGTCGCAAGCACCGAGACCGATGTCCCCGATGCGCTCTTTTGAAGGATGCTGGTAATTGTCGCCATCAACTGGTCTTGCAGCTTGCTGGCATCTACGGCTTCGAAATAGTTGTCTGGGACCCCGTCGCCTCCCTGGGCTCCGGTTTGGTTGTTGACTGAGTCCCATTCCTGCTGCAAATCCGGGATATTATTCCCGTTCAAGTCGGTGAACCCGCCCACCTTGGCCGCATCCTTCATGAGGTTGGCCCCTGTCCCAAAAGCATAAAAGAAATACACGTTCAAGTTCTGGGTTCCCGCTAGGTCTTTTCCGGCCACGTTCAGAGCCGGCAGGGTCGCCTGGCGGAGATCGGTAGTGTGGGCGTAGTAAGCCACGTCGTCTAAATAATGAGACCCGTTGGCTCCACAGGCATCGCTTGAACTGCCGCCATAATAGGCCGAGCAATTGTCATGGTGGTCCGTCAGAGTCGCGTGCGTACTCGAGGACGTCGTCGAATGCTTGGGAGGGCTCCCGGTCCCCGCCGAGAGCGACGCCGTACAGCCACCGGCTGGAGCGCAGTGGGCGCTGGTTCCGTGATTGGCCGCCGTATGGGCATAGTCTTGAAGCGCGGCGGGAATGTCCAGGTCCTGCGTGGGTTGGCCATCCGTGAAGACGATCACGAAGCTCTTGCAGCAGGTCACGGTCTGCGGGGTTGCCACCCACGTGCCGTCAAAATAGTAGGGGTCCTGAGTGGACACGGTGTAGGAATAATCGGAGCCTGCATAGGCAGGAGCGATCTGAGCATAGTACCGCGTCGCTTCGTAGAGCGACTCGGCCAGCGGCGTCCAGGTTGATGGCGTCGTCCCTTCGATTCCGGAGACCATGCTGCTGACGCTGGCCCCCACCGGATTGAGGACCTTGCCCCCGTCGCCGGAGGTCGTGTTGTTTGATCCGCTGTTGAATTCCATCAGCCCGAACCGGGCCTTGGTTCCAACCTGTTGGATGATCCCGCTGGTCAGTTCCGGATGGGCCACCACGATGAACCAGTCGGTCTCCGCATAGGTGTCCGTATCAGAGCAGCTCGTAGCAGAAGTGCTTGGCGGTGTGCTGTCATCATCCACGCAAAAGGTGCCCGCGAGCGTGGAGTTGAGCCCCACCTGGTGGAAGTAGATATTCCCCGAGGCCGGAATCTGGGCGGATGGCATCAACCCTGCCGCCTGCGTCGCCGTGATCGACCGGACCTGGGTCGAGCAACAAGCAGACGAGCTGAAGGTGTTCTGTCCGTGAACCTGGCTGCAGCGGTATTGACTGTCCCGTGCGACCGAACAGGCCCCTCCCACCATGACCCACTTGACGATGTCCACCTCTCGCATGGAGACATAGTTCAACAGGTTGCCGTCCCAGGGGTAGGACCCGGAGCAAGGTTTCGTGCTGGGTGAAGGATTCGGTTGAAAGACATTGCTCGAATACTGGTAGCACTGGGTCGAATCGTAGAGACCGGAATAGGTAGTGCTGGGATTAAACGCGGCCGTGTAAGCCATATTGTTCATGCTCCCCGAGTTGTCCAGGAGGAGCAGAATGTTGGGTGGAACGGCGCTGGTCGTGAACGGTGGGTTCGCCGTATAGTCAGCCAGAGCTTGCGCCAGGGCGTGATTCGGTCTCGGAAGAAGCGCGATCAGCGCAAGCGCCAACGTCCCGATCATCGCGATGCTCTGCCGTTTCATGGATGGATTCCTCCTTGCCTCAGCTCATCTCTGTCAGTCTTGCGAAATCCGATTCCGAGAAGCGACGCGCCGCCATTATTCTATTCCGCCTGACGGATCCCCTCTCATGCTCACCTCGGCAGGATCAGTATGATCTGATTCACTTGACCGCCCCTTGCAAGGAACCGGACCAGAGTTCCTGGGACAAGGTCCTTGCCCTCCCTCTGTCTTCCTTCCGTATCTTTGATGACGACGTTCGAGGACAGGGAATATTTCCGGCCATCAATGGAGATCTCGTTCCCTCGTATAGCCGTAATCTCACCTGTCGGGAAATGGGCGGTCGGATCGGAATCGGTGGTTTCGGCCCAGCTTCCGTTGACAATCAGCGCAGTCCCCATGACCAACAGGATGAGCGTGAACCAGGGTACAATGCCCAACCATTCGTCTATGGCCTCGCGGTTGGCCCGCAGCTTCATGGTGCCTTCAACTCTCTTGCCCATGGCCCCTCCTAGATCTTTCTCTGGCACGACTCCCCGGTCGCCGTACAGGCATAGATCGCCGTGACCCGACTCGTGGTATTCGTCGCCGTATTCGTGGCGGCGCAATCAATCCGATAGAAAATGTCCACTCCTCCACCGGCTGCTCCTCCAGCCGTCCCCTCGTAGCCGGCCGCGAACTGCAAGGACCCGCCCGACTTGGTCAGCGCGTACAACCGATCAATGTCCCCGCTCACCGTATAGTTATTCACTTGCATCTTCGTGTTGGGAGGATTGCTATTCACCGTGTCGTTGTTGTTGTCTTTCTGACCCATGATCTCCTGTTGCAAGGTCGTCACGTTGCCGGCCGGCACCGGCCCGGCCGGGTTGGCGTTGTCCAGAAATGCAGTCGGCAGCTGCGCGGCGTCAATGGTCTGCTGAATGATTTTGACGGCCGTGCTAACACAGGCCTCAGCGGCGCTTGTCCCAGCCTCGGCGGTCCGCACGTTGGCCGCCATCCGATTCTCCAGACCTGTCACGGTGAACGTTGCAATCCCGATAATTGTCAGAATCACCATCAAGAGCAGAACCGTCAGCAGGGCTATGCCGTCCTGCCCAGCAGCGCGTGAAGCGTGAAGCGTGAAGCGTGAAGCGAAATAGGTCATGTCTGACTCATCCGCATTACGCATCACGGCCGTTTAGAATCCCAAATTCCTGACCTGCACGGTCCTGGTCAGCAGCCGCCGGCGGCTCTGCTGATACGTCGCCAGCGAAAACCCCGCGTCACTCGTCGGATTATGATCCTCCGCCACGATCGGAGCGGTGCTGGCCCATTGAGGATCACTCTGTGTCTGTCTGGCCACGATGCTGAGGCGGACCAACCGGATCGTATCCGGAGTCACCGGGGAAGACGTCCACGTGCTGTTCGAGATAAAATCGGCCGTGTCAAAAGTATTCGACGCGTTCTGATCGTCGATGATCCCGTCCGACACCGTCCCATTGCACCCGTCGCACGCATAGGCCAACTGGAGGTCCTCGATGCCTTCAGCGACCGCCACCATGCTGGTCGGATTCGTGTCAGGGTTCGGTCCGCGCCGGAGACAAGGAGGATTGCCCGTGCAGAGCGTCGCCGCATTTACATCTGTGACTCTGACCACGTCATAGCGAAGGCACTGCAGCCAATAGACTGGCGTTCCGGGCGGGAACACGGCCGGTGCACTAATCGCATTCCCCAGCGTGAGGATGTCACCGGCAATACCGACCACACTGCCTGCTAAGATTCCATTGATCGAGATAACTGTCCCCGCTCCAAACCCATTCGGAGCCATCGCAGCCACGGCGCCAGATTGGAGGGTGATCGTCGTCGTCGCCGGGCCGCCAGTAACTTGGGCCGCCAAGGTCGAGAGAACCGTCGGCACGACCAGAGACACCGCATCCGGGCCCGTATCCGGTCCACCCGTCTGGTTGTCGGCCGGCACGATCGCATAGGCACATCCTCCTACCGCACCGTTCATGCCGAACCCGGCCGTCTTCAGATCCTGCGTAAGGAGTTCCATCGCTACCCGGACGTTCTGTTGCATCTCGGCCGTTTGGCTGTTGACGGACGCGGCCCTCTGACTGCTGTTCATCACCGCATAGCCGGCCCCAACGGCCACCAGCGCGATGGCCAGCCCGAACATGAGCTCGACCAGAGTGGCTCCCCTTTCGGTGCGCCAGCGTTGAGCGGACGATGCTCCTGGCTTTCGTTCGTCGCTCATCATGCAGCCTTCACCGTTCGTTGTTACTCTGGCGCTACGATGGTACTGACGACCAACGTGTGGGGTATGACCGTGCCGCTCCAATTGATTTGGACGGTCACCTGGCTCTGATTGAGGGGAGGATTGGTCGGCCCCACCGCTGACACTGTAACCAGCCCTTGGACGTTTTTAAGGCCCGAGGCCGCCAGCCTAGCGCTCCACTGGTCATAGTCGCCCTGAGCCATCAACTGGGCGGACCCCGGACGGGTCGCGTTGTTGAGCGTGTTAATGCCGTTGTAGGCGATAACGTTCTGTCTGTTGAACTGGATCCGTTCCACGATGTCGGCGGCAAGGTTTGTGACAAGGCTGAGTTGGTTCGCATCCACGTTTCGGCCGAGCGACATCTCAATCATTCCCCCGACCGCTATCAACCCTACCGTGAGCAGGAGCGTGGCCAACATGGCCTCGATCAGCGTGAAGCCCCCCGGCTCCACGAGGCAAGACGGCCGCGGAGCGTGGAACGGCGGGGTCTTCAGTTCATCGTTCATGGTTCAGCCTTTGCCGGTCGATCTCACGGGCAGGGAGACGCCGTGCACCAGCGCGATTTTCCCGCTGCGGCAACTTGGATCTCGAAGGTCACGTTGTTACTGTTCGTCAATTGGATCGTCTGGACCGCGGTCCCTCCTCCGACCCGCAGCCCCAAGGAATTGAACTGCACCTGCGACGTTCCGCCAAACCCCGTCACCTGACCGGGCATGGTCTGGGTCGGCATTGCACAGACGGTGCGATTGGCCAAACAAAGGGCAGAGGTGGCCGTTGGATCGGTAAAGGTCGCCGTGACCCGGCTGTTCACCATGGCCAGCGTCACGGTCATCGTGGTGTTTCGATTCATGGCCATCATCCGGGCCAGGTTGAGGTTGCCATGCAACTCGAGCAAGGCTTCTTTGAGCTGGGATCGGGCGATCCAGGTCGTGAAACTCGGAACCGCCAATGCCGTCGCGATGGCGATGATCCCCACCACCGCCATCAACTCAACCAACGTGACCCCCGCCTCCGACGCTCGGTTCAAGGCCCTTCGTTTCGACGAGGAAGCAACCATAGCCACCATAAGAGATTTCAGCAAGTGCTGTGCCCTTTTCCTAATATTGGGAAACCACTCTTAACCGGTTGTTTTTACAATCTAAACAACCGTTCGACAGATTACGCCTATCTACCGGACATGGCAAGAAATGACAAAATTCGGCACCTCCCATCCCTTCCTCATGCTTCTTATTTTTAACGGACTTTTGGGAGCGAACAGATCAGCAGGCCGTATGAGGGGCAACGCGGCGGCTCGATGAAAAAGAAATTCCTGCGGTGAAGAAAGTGAGTTTGGACAGGGGCCAATCTTCAGTTTGTGGTCTTGATCGATTGTCTCAATACTTTTCCTGCCAGGTTCCCGGTGCAAGATACACAAGTGGCAGACCTCGCACCAGACCGCTTCGCAAGTCATAATCATACCAGACTTCAAAGGAGCCTGCCGTCTCCGACGCCTTCTTGACCTTTCCGCCGGCCACGAAGGCTCCATAGATCCGCGGCGCTCCTTCGAACGCAACATCCCCCGCCGCATAGAGAACACCGTTGATGTGGACCCCGGCCAACTGAACCGGGATCCTGGTTCCAGGTGAGGACGAGCCTTCGGCGGGCGGGCTCAGGACGGACAGGGACGGTCCGGACCCGGTCGGCTTGAGACGCAGATGAGCGTTCACGACGAACAAACCTTCTGCATAAGGCGTTTCCAGCGAAAGGGTGCCCAGATTATCCGGACGGGGTGGCTGTTGGTCCAGGGTATCGACAAACACCAGTCCTTTATTGTCACCGGGGAACTCTGACGCCATGGCGGCTTCAGCCGTCAACCCCAGTCCCGGCTCCACCTGTCCGTTCCGATACAGCAGCCCATCCCGCCCCAGAACGTAATAGGAGCCCATGAGGAGCGCGTAGCCCTTCATGGACTCATAGTCCCAACGATCCTCCTGCAACCCCGGCACCGGATCCCGCTCGGGAAAGATCGTCGCGGGGAGCGTCGCCTGCCCCGATGGCATCGCGGAGAAGAGCGCCGCCCCTCCGACAAAGATCGCCAGCCAACGGTCCTCCCGGCGCGTCATCTCCGCATAGGACAGGCCTGTGACCTGGGCCAAGGAAGTCTTCACGGGAATCTCCTGGTACGTTCCGAAGCGCACATCCCCTTTCACTTTGACATCTCCCCAATGGGCCCAGACCGGCAGGGGACTGTCCGATGCCGACCCCATCCCGCCGATGCCGATCTGGGCGGCCGAACGAAGGGGCGGGATCGTGCGGCTGCCGAACTGCACCGAAACGGTCCTGCTCAGATTGTTCACCCCCGTCGTGACCTCCACCGTGCAAAGGAGACCGGGACGCGTCGGCCCGTACACTTTCAGCTTGAGGACGCGTCCGATTGCCTGCAGGGAGCGAAACCAGCCGCTCGCCGGGTCATTCAACAAACGATCATGCGCCGGCAGCGATGCATCATAGACCAAATCCGGACGGTCTCCGGTGCCGGTGAACTGAGACATCCCCTGCGCATCGAAAAAGGAGGGGCCGACACCGGGGATTTCATGCCGCTTTGCCACCATGGTCGCAATCGCCCCGTTCGGAAGGGACCGAGGGTCGTGGAACCATTGCATGGCCAGAGCGGCACCCGCTTCAGCCAGGTGCCGGGCCGCCGCTTCGTCATAAGCCGCCTTGACCGCCTCGATCTCCTGTATCCCGAGGGTCATCGAGACAGTCCCCAGCATCGAGAGGATCAAGACCACCAACAGGGCCCCGATCAGCGCCGCCCCTTCCTTTTGCCTGATTCTGAGACCCGTTCGTGTCATGTTCGCCTCATCCGCCGGACGCTAGACTGCACGCAGACCGACCTCGCTCGTGAAGGTCCGCTGGTCATCCCCGACCGTCAACTCCATACGGATGCGGGTCACGCAGCGGACATCCCACGTCGGGGTCCCCTCTTTGTCCAGGTAGCGGAGCCGAAATGAAGCCACGTCGCCGATGAGCGGGTTGGCTCCTCCGTCCACCTGCCGCATCAGCACAGGCTTGCCGCGCCCATCCTTGCCCAGGTAATAGCGGACGGCGTTCAACACCAACACGGTGCTGCCGGCCGGAAAAGCCCGATCCAAGGGAGCGGTCAAGCTCAGCGACGTGCGCCGGCCATCGCGTGCCAGACGATTCTCCGCACAGCTCTCGCGTTCACAGATCACGATCCGTTTTCCCTTCGTCCAGTTCGAGCCGTCGCGCACCGCCACATCCCGCTGGCCCGGAAAGGCGGGCTCAGTCAGAACCGTGGCCATTGCGTCCAGATTTGCCAGGAACTGGATCTCTTGAGACCCGGCCTTCAGCACGGCGGGGTCGGTCTCGACGCCCAAGAGGACGGCGCCGGCCCCGGCCAAGCGCAGTTCGGTTTCCATGATGTTCATGCCGATGCGCAGGTCCTGATGGCGCGCCACGGTGCTCTGCTGAGTCCCCAACCGTCGCTCAAGATGATTCAGCGCCTGGATCGTCGCCGACAACACCACAGCTCCGGCAGCCAGCGCGATCATGGCCTCCGCCAGACAGATGCCGGAGTCGTTGAATCGTGGGCGCTTCACGGTCGGCGGCTCCTTTCTCTTGCTTCCGCTACATCGCTCCCAGGTAACGAGGGTTGGCTCGCAGGGTTCCAAGCCGGAATTCCCGTCGCTCTCCGCGTCCCGCGGGAAAACTGGCCCGGACCGCGATGATGACCGATCCGGCGGTCCGCAGCGGGCCCGGCCGATCCGCCTGCACCGTCCAGACCAGGTGAATCCCGCCCTCATCCACGGCCGCGCTGTAGATCCCGTCCCCCGCCCTCTCATCCGCCTGCACGCCATCGTCTTTCATCTCGACATCCGGCCGACCGTCAAAGTCCAGATCGTCCGCCAACAGGGCATCCCAAGGCACAGCCCGCTTGGCTTCCAATCTGGATTCCGCCATCCCCAAGGCTTTCATCCCATTGGCCCCCAGTTGCAGACCATAGTCGGCCCATTGAAACATGCCGATGACCCCCACCAGCGCGAAGGCTAAGATGACCATGGCCAACATCACCTCGACGAGGGTGAAGCCTTCTTCCCCGCGAGCGAATAGCCGATCCCTCCCGGCCGCCGGCGTGTTCATTGGATGGACACCCTGCCGGTCAGGCTCACCGTCAACTGCCACTGTTCGGCATGGTTGTTTCGCAGCGTGATCGTGGTCGGCGTGGCCGTCCGGCCGCTCGGATAAAACAGGATCGAGAGCCCGTTGGAAAGCCGTTCCACCGCGACGTTCTTGCCTCGGTAGTCATACCGCCTGATCGGCACCCCCGGCACATCGGCCAGTTCAGCCACCACGCGAGCCTGGTCCGGCTCGAATCGAACCAGCACCCGTTCCCGCCTGAGCAGCGCCAGATACCGGGCGGCCCGAAGCTCGGCCGCCAATTCAGTCGCCACCACATGGCCTTGCTGCCGCGAGGCGGCGGCCACAAAGCCCTCGCCGGCAAAGACCAGCATCAGTCCGATCAGCCCCGTGACCATGATCAGTTCGACCAAGCTCGCGCCTCGTTCCTTCATGACGCCCTCCATACCAAGCTTGCTAGAACCGCTCGCTTCGATCAGATGCGGGCGGAGAGGTTTTTGCCTCCAGTGAAATATCAACCGCGCTTGCGTGATATGAGATTGCCTTCTTCGTCATCACCGGCAAATCACCTCGACGAGGTAAGCCGAATCCAAAACTCATGCCGCAGGACGCTCCAGGAAGCATGACGCGGCTCCGCCCCCCCATCTCAACGGAATCGGGCCGTGGCTCAAGGAGATGTGCGATTCAAGAACGTTCGAGGACGCAAGGAGCGGGCTGGATGTTCAGAAATGGACCGGTGAAGAGGTACCGATCGGATACGGACGGGATGGATTCAGATACAGGACAGAGGTTTGTTCAGCCGTGCCCAGGCGAGTTTCACCGTCGCAAACTCACTCGCAGTACCACGAGCCTCTCACCTGGCCCCGGCAAGAAGCCCCTGATACCAGACCAGGACATCCTGGTGGAAAAACATCGCCACCAAGGCACCCAGAGCGAGAAATGGGCCGAAGGGGAGATATTGATCCCTCCGCATCAGCTTAAGCGAGATCAACCCGATCCCGATTACGGAGCCGACCACCGCTCCCACGATGATCGTGAGCAGCGTCGGCTGCCATCCGAGGAACGAGCCGATCATGGCCAAGAGCTTAATGTCTCCGCCTCCCATCCCCTCTTTCCCGAACAAGTAGGGACTGGCCCAAGCCAGACCCCACAGAAGGCCGCCCCCGAGCAAGAGACCCAACAGCGCGTTGATCAGCCCGACCGGCAGGATGGTCGCCGCGCAGAACAACCCCGCCGCGATGCCGGGCAGGGTGATCACGTCGGGGATGATTTGATGCGCGAGGTCGATCCAGGTGATCACGAGGAGCGCGGACAGCAGGAGCGCGTAGGCGACGGCGGGCCAGCCCATCCCAAACCACCAGACGATCGCCCCGTAGCCCACGGCGTTCGCCAGCTCGACGATGGGATACCGGCACGAGATGCCTGCCCCGCAGGACCGGCACCGGCCTCTCAGCAGCAGGTAGCTCAGGACAGGAACGTTGTCGTACCACGCAATCGGGGTCGCGCAGGACGGACAGCGGGAGGCCGGTGCCATGACCGATTCGTGCCGCGGAAGGCGGTGGATGCAGACGTTCAGGAAACTCCCGACGAGGGCTCCGAGCATCCCAGCGATTACAGAAGGCAGTACAGATGACATGTTATCTCGCGCGGTGACGATCCATTGCGGCTACCCCTCCTCACATTCCGTCGCGGGCCGGATCCGTCCGGGGAATTGTCGATCACTGGTCGCATCGTTTCATTTACAACACCGCCCCATCCTGTTATAATCCCTTACGTTGTTTGTCCCAAGTCGCGCATTTATCAACCATTCATCATCGCTTGAATCAGAAGGAGGCGCAGTCGCCGATGGGAAAGCTGACGTCACGGACAACGAAACGACCCGGCAAGAAAAAACATCAAGCGGGCGCTCCCCCGGAACGCAAACGTCCCGAAGCCCTGACCGACCGGGAGCATGAAATCCTCCAGCTCATCTGGACCGGCCTCAAAAACAAGGAGATCGCGCAACGACTCAAGATCAGCGTGAAGACCGTCGAGGCACACCGGGCCAACATGATGAAAAAAGTCCGGGTCTCCAACACGGCCCAGTTGCTCAAAGCTGCCATCCAGGGAGGCATGATCAGGGTCCGCTAGGCCTCTCTGGACAAGGTCACCCTGCCCGTTGCCGCACCGCTTCAAATAAGACGATCGCGGCCGCCGCCGACACGTTCAATGAGGCCACTCGCCCTCGCATGGGAATCGCGGCACGGTCGTCGCACTTGTCCAGCACGCCGGGCCTGATGCCTTTCCCCTCTCCTCCCAGCACCAGCGCCACGGCGCCACGCAGGTCCAGCGCCGTGAAGGGTTTTGAAGCCTTCGGGTCCAGTGCGTAGATCCACAGGCCTTGAGCCTTCAAGCTCTCGATGAGCCGGCTGACATTCTGCGCGTGCCCCACCCGAAGATGATCCAAGGCACCGGCCGACACTTTGGCCACCGTCCCGGTCAGACCGACCGAGCGACGCTCAGGAATGAACACCCCGTGAACACCGGCCGCCTCAGCCGTACGGAGGACCGCGCCCAGGTTGTGCGGATCCTCGACCCCGTCCAGAATCAGCAGGAACGGGGGCTCGGCCCGCTGCTTGGCATAGGCCAGAATCTCCTCCTGATCGACGTAGGATTTGGCAGCTATCAGGGCGATGACCCCTTGATGCCGGCCATCCGGCACCAGCCGATCGAGCGCAGGCCGTGGCTCAACCTGGACCGGCACCCCCGCGGCTCGAGCCAACCCGACCAGCTCGCCAAACTGCTGGTCCCGGCGCAGCACCAGAAGCTTCAAGAGCGGACGGGCGCCGGCCCGCAGCGCTTCCCGGACCGCGTGAAGGCCGAACAGCACCTCGGGAGCGCTACCGCTTCCAGCGGCTGGTTCCATCTGGCCGGTCCTCAATGATGATCCCTTTCGCAGCCAGTTCCGTTCTGATCGCGTCTGCACGCGCAAAGTCTCTCTTTTTCCGGGCCTCGTTGCGCTCGTCCACTTTCTTTTGAACCTCGCTGTCTGGGAGCCCAACCTCTTCACCCGCTGCAACCTGCTTGGACAGGGTCACATTATATTGCCAGTCTTTGGACGGCAGTTGGAACAGGCCGAGCACCAGACCGAGCGACCGGAAGGTTGCGCGCGCCTTGTCACAGGCCGGTTTGGACAGACCGGCTTCAAGAAGCTTGTTCAGTTCGTTTCGCAACCGCTGGAATTCGGCGATGGCGGCAGGGGTGTTGAAATCATCGCTCATCGCCTGATGAAACGATTCCTCTACCCGTGCCAGCAGCGGCGGCACCAGCTTGTCGGCGGGCCCGGCTTGCAGCGACGACTCCTCAAGGCGCTGGAAGAGCCCGTAGAAACCGTTCAGAGTCTTCCTGGCCTCTTCCAGGCCCTGGTCTGAAAAATCCAACGGGCTGCGGTAATGGGTGGCCAGCAGAAAATAACGGAGCACCTCGGCCGTTAACCGATCCTTGGGCCGTCCTTCATCCCAGTGCAAGCTCCATTTCTCAAAAATCTCCCGGATGGTGAAAAAATTCCCCAGCGACTTGGACATCTTTTCTTGATTGATCTGCACAAATCCATTGTGCACCCAGTATCGGGCGAACTCCTTGCCGGTCGCCGCGCAGGACTGGGCGATCTCGTTCTCGTGATGGGGGAAGATCAGGTCCATCCCTCCCCCGTGGATGTCAAAGGTTTCCCCCAAGTGCCGGATGGACATGGCCGAACACTCGATATGCCACCCGGGCCGGCCGGGTCCCCAGGGACTTGGCCAAGCCGGCTCGCCCGGCTTGGACGATTTCCAGAGGGCAAAGTCCATGGGGTTCCGCTTGCGCTCGTCCACTTCCACCCGCGCGCCGGCCATGAGATCCTCGGCCTTCCGCTTCGACAACCGCCCATACGCAGGATAGGTGCCGACCTGATAGTACACGTCCCCATCCACTTGATAGGCATGGCCCTTGACCAGCAACCGCTCGATGAGCTTGACAATGTCCGGCATATGGTCCGTGGCCTTGGGCTCGATGTCAGCCGGACGGATGCCTAGGCGCCCCATGTCCCGCTCGTAGGCGCGAAGATACCGGTCCACGATCTCTTTGCACGAGACCCCCTCCTGAGCGGCCCGGTTGATGATTTTATCGTCCACATCCGTGAAGTTTTTCACAAAGGTGACGACGTAACCGATGTCCTGTAAATAATTCCGGATGACATCGAAGACCAGCGCGCTGCGGGCATGGCCGATGTGGCACTCGTCGTAGACCGTGACGCCGCAGACATACATGCGGACGGTGCCGGACACGAGGGGTTCGAAGGGCTCTTTTTGACCGGTCAACGTATTGTGGATCGTGAGCATGATGGCTTACCGGTCCCGCAGAGTCCGGGCGGCTGCCGCACCGGACACAGGCCTCCGCCGGCCCCCCTTCAAGGAATGGACAGGGTGTTTTCGTCGGCTCCCCATTCGGCCGTCGAGCATGGCCTCCCAGCTCCGCAGCTGCTCCAGCGCCGCGTAATGGGTGATGTCGAGGTGCAACGGCGTGACGGATACCATGCCCAGCCGCACGGCTTCATGATCGGAGTCCTTCCGCCGGTCCCACGAAACACGGGTGCCGGCGATCCAATAGTACTTCCTTCCATGGGGGTCCATCTTCTCGACGATCGGATCCTCGAATCGTCGGCGGCTCAACGAGGTGACCTTGACGCCTCTGATGGAAGCCTTCGGACGATCCGGCACGTTCACGTTGAGCAAGGTTTCAGCCGGCAAGCCGTACCGAAGCACCGCCCGAGCGACGCGGAGGGCGTAGGCGGCGGCCCCCTCGAACCGGAACTTGCGGCCCTTCCGGTCGGACTCCTGCGAGATGGCGATCGAAGGCACGCCCAGGATCGTCCCTTCCAGCGCAGCCGACACCGTGCCCGAGTAGGTCACGTCGTCTCCCAGGTTCACCCCTCGGTTGATGCCG
The DNA here is from genome assembly GCA_964552455.1 of uncultured Nitrospira sp. Taxonomy (GTDB): domain Bacteria; phylum Nitrospirota; class Nitrospiria; order Nitrospirales; family Nitrospiraceae; genus VGXG01. Next base: position 45,123 of record CAZKHY010000002.1, on the reverse strand, counting down.
GAGACGACCATCGACGGCGTCGTCCGCAGGATTTTTTTCACGGCCAGGTTGACGCAATCGCTCGGCGTCCCGTTGACCGTGAAGACCTGTTTCTCGAGGCGGTTGATCCGAAGCGGCTTGTGGAGGGTCAGGGCGTGGCCGACCGCGGTCCGCTCCCGGTCCGGAGCCACGACCCACACATCCCCCAGCTTGCGCATCGCAGCGGCCAGCGCGTGGAGGCCGGGCGACGTGACTCCGTCATCGTTGGTGACCAGAATTTTGATGCGTTTCACACCGGCACCAGGAACAAAAAAAGCTGCACGGAGCAGCTTTTTTGTGGGTTTTTTTCCGACCGCCATTAACTTGTGCAGCGGTGGACACGAGCACGCTCGGCATTCAATCAAACACCCCGGCAAACACATCGGCTTGACTGGAGGTGCTTATCCGCGAGCCTCAAACTCGAAAG
>CAZKHY010000002.1:0-44578 GCA_964552455.1 uncultured Nitrospira sp. | reverse complement strand
CAAGCTTGATTATAGAAAACACCAGATCAAATGATGGTGTTTATCCGCCGGCATCTATCACGATAAAACGATGATGAGCCGGCGGTTCAAGCAAGCTTGGTATGGTCGGGGCGGGGGGATTTGAACCCCCGACCTCTCGCACCCCAAGCGAGTGCGCTACCAGGCTGCGCTACGCCCCGACTAAGCTTCGCGCCATCGCGCTCGGCAATCAGCTTTCAGCAGAAACAAAGCAGACGCCGTGCCTTGCTTCCCCATTCTCTCATTCCGCCGTGCTGATGGCTGACGACTGATTGCTGATAGCTTTTCATCGATCGTACGACTCAAGGATATTGAGGATCGCCTGCAAGCTTCCCCTCATCCGTTTGGCCAGCTCACGGGGACGGACGGACTTGCTTCCGTGCCGGCTCCGCTTGGCCCAGAAGCGCTTGACGCCGGCAATCGTATGCCCCTCTTCGTACAACATGCGCTTGATCTCAAGGACGGTCTCGATGTCTCGTTGGACGTAGAGGCGCTGGTTGCCGCGGCTCTTTTTCGGCTTTAGGAAGTTGAACTCGGATTCCCAGAACCGCAAGACGTAGGCGGGAAGTTTCGTAATCTCACTGACTTCTCCGATTTTGTAAAACAGCTTGCTGCCCAGTTTGGGCTCAGCTGCCATCACCGACCCTCATGCGCTCGCTCGTTCGGTGACATGTCCCTCAGCCTTGCTGGCTCAGGCCTGGTTGACGTATTTCTTGAAGACCTGGCTTGGGCGGAAGGTGACGACCCGGCGCGGGGTGATCCCGATTTCCTCGCCGGTCCTGGGATTCCTGCCCTTCCTGGCCCCCTTGCTGCGGACCACGAAATTCCCGAACCCGGCGATCTTGACCGACTCCCCCTTTTGAAGGACCGACTTCAGCAGATCCAAGATAAACTCTACGATATCGGAGGCTTCTTTCTTGGACACCCCGACCTTTTCATAGATCTCGTTGGCGATATCTGCCTTTCTCATGCCTTCCCCCTGGGCTCCTTCCTCAGGACATCCACCTAGGCCTCAGCCTAGATGGCACCGGAACGTCCGGCATTTTCGCCATAAATTACGTGAGGTTATCTTCCGTGTCAAGAAAATTCATGGCCGGACGATCGGGAAGCAGCGCATCAGCGTTCGCGCGGGAGGAGCTTATACTCGATGCTGTCCGCCAACGCCTGCCAACTCGCCTCCATGATATTTTCCGAGACCCCCACCGTCCCCCAGATCTCTTTATGGTCGCCCGACTCGAGCAACACCCGCACTTTCGCGGCGGTCCCCTGGCTGGCGGCCAGGACCCGCACCTTGTAATCCAGCAGTTTGACCTCCGTCAACTGCGGATAGAACTTCTCGAGGGCTTTGCGGAGCGCGTGGTCCAGCGCATTGACGGGTCCGGTCCCCACGGCGGCCGTATGCTCGATCGCCTCCCCCACTTTCACCATCACCGTGGCTTCCGAGATCGGAGCTTCATCGGCCTGCCGCTTCTCGACGATGACCCGGAATCCCAGCAACTGGAACGACGGCTTGTGCTTGCCGACCGCCTTGCGCAGGAGCAGCTCGAAGGACCCCTCCGCCCCCTCAAACTGGTAGCCTTGATTTTCAAGGTCCTTCAGCTTGGCCAGGAGTTCCTGGAGCTTCGGGCTGTCCTTGGAGAGCTTGAGCCCGTAGGCCTCGACCTTGGCCAGTAGCCCGCTCCGGCCCGTATAGTCCGACACCAACATGCGCTGGCGGTTGCCGACCCGCTCCGGAATGACGTGCTCGTAGGTCGCCGGATTCTTCTGGACGGCATGGATGTGCACCCCGCCCTTGTGGGCGAACGCCGCATCTCCCACGTAGGGCTGATGCTTGTTGGGCATGAGGTTGGCAATCTCCGCCACGAAGTTGGACACCTCGCGCAAGCGCACCAGACGGCGATCCCCCAGCACGGGCCGCTGCATCTTCAATTCCAGGTTCGGCACGATCGAGCAGAGGTTTGCGTTCCCGCACCGCTCCCCGATGCCGTTGATGGTCCCCTGAACCTGGACGATCCCGGTCTCAATCGCCACGAGCGAGTTGGCGACCGCCATCTCCGTGTCATTGTGGGCATGGATGCCCAGGGGGATCGTGCAGTCACGCTTGACCGCCGTGCAGATCTCCCGGATCTCCCAGGGCATCGTGCCCCCGTTCGTGTCGCAGAGGACCACGCGCTCGGTCCCGGCCTCGACCGCGCGGCGGATGGTCTCCAGGGCGTACTCGGGATCGGCCTTGTAGCCGTCGAAGAAGTGCTCCGCGTCGTAAAAGACGCGCCGCCCCTTGCTGCGCAGGTACGCGATGGAATCGCCGATCAGCTCCAGATTCTTGTGCAGGGTGATCCCCAGGGCTTCGGTGACGTGCAGGTTCCAGCTCTTGCCGAACAGCGTGATCGTGCCGGTCTCGGCCGCCAGAAGGGCTTGGATGTTCGGGTCCTTCTGCACGGGGTTGCTGGCCTTGCGCGTCGCTCCGAACGCCACGACGGTGGCATGCTTGAAGGGAATCGTCTTGATGATGCGGAAGAACTCGATGTCCTTGGGGTTCGCCCCGGGCCAGCCCCCCTCGATGTACTGGACCCCCAGTTCATCCAGCTTCTGGGCCACGCGCACCTTGTCGTCGACCGAAAAGCTGACGTCCTCGGCCTGGGCCCCGTCGCGCAGGGTTGTATCGTAGATCTCGAGGTGCGGCAGGGCCTTGCCCTCTCGGTCACCGCGTGGATGGCCACCTGGATGGGATGAATGGGTCATGCGGGGGCCTGGTCCAGCCCGAACGCGCCGTGCAGGGCGCGCATGGCCAGCTCGAGATATTTTTCATCGATCACACAGGAAATCTTGATCTCCGACGTGCTGATCATCATGATGTTGATGCCCTCGCGGGAGAGCACCTCGAACATCCGGGCCGCCACGCCGGAATGGGTCCGCATCCCGACGCCGACCAGGGAAACCTTGGCGATCGCCTCCGTGACCGCCACCGACTTGGCGTCGATGTCCTTCGCGATGCGTTGGACCAGGCTCACGGCCTTGCCGAGGTCCGCCCGCGGCACGGTGAAGGAAATGTCGGTGAGCGAGGCTTGGCTCACGTTTTGGATGATCATGTCCACGACGATGTTGGCCTCGGCCACCGGCCCGAAAATGCGCGCCGCAATCCCGGGCCGGTCCGGCACGCCGATGATCGTGATCTTGGCCTGGTTCCGATCGCCGGTCACCCCGGAGACCGTCACCCGTTCCATGTCCGCATCTTCCGTAGTCACGAGCGTTCCCTGCCCCTCCTTGAAACTGGATTTGACTTCGACCGGCACCCCGTATTTGGCGGCGAACTCCACCGACCGGCTCTGCAGCACTTTGGCCCCGAGACTGGCCAGCTCCAGCATCTCTTCATAGGAGACCCGGTCCAGACGCCTGGCGGTCGGGACGATATTCGGGTCCGCCGTATAGACCCCGTCCACGTCCGTATAGATGATGCAGCGATCCGCCTTCAACGCAGCCGCCAAGGCCACGGCGGTCAGGTCCGACCCTCCCCGTCCCAGCGTCGTGACGTCCGACCGCTCGTTGATCCCCTGAAAGCCGGCCACGATGGGAATGATCCCCTCGGCCAGCGCCTCCCTGATCCGCTCCGCCGTCACCCGGGCGATCCGCGCCTTCGTATGGGTGCTGTCGGTGATGATCCCGACCTGGCGGCCGGTGAAGGACTGCGCGTTGATGCCGCGTCCGCGCAAGTCCATGGCCAGGAGCGCGATCGTGACCCGCTCGCCGGTGGACAGCAGCAGGTCCATTTCGCGCTCGTCCGGATTCGAGGTCACCTCGTGGGCCAACCGCACGAGCCGGTCCGTTTCGCCGCTCATGGCGGACAGCACCACGACCAGGTCATGCCCCTCCCGCTTGGCCGCGGCGACCTGGTCCGCCACCCGGTGAATGCGCTCGACGTTGCCGACGGACGTGCCGCCGTATTTCTGGACGATCAAAGCCATCGCAAAACCATCGGCACCGTCAACTCCGGGGGAAGAGCCTGATGCTGAGCCTGGTCGCGTCCTTTGTGCCAACCTTCGCCGCATCCGGCTCGTTGAACCTCCTCGCCTGCTTCTTTTCTTTCTGCATCGGCCCCTCGCAGAAGGCGTAGAGAGCCGGAGCGGCCTCACCTGACCGGCCCCGGGTGCCGGAAGCGGGATCGCACCAGAGGAGAACGCGGTGTGGACCCAGCTTCGAGAGGCCGTCCAGGACCGTGCCCACGATCTTCTTGTCGAACTCCTCCACGACCTTGAGCTTGGCCTTGGAGTCCGCCCCCTGCGCCACTTCGTCCGGCATCTGCGCATGGACGTAGACCAGGTCCCTCTTGCCGAGCTCGCGCACCGCCGCTTCCCCCCGGCTGAGGAAATCCGTGCCCCCCGACGTGGTCAGCACGGTCGGATCCACCGCGTCGAATCCTGCACAGATCCCGACCCCTCGGTGCAGGTCGCTGGTGGAGATGATCGTGCCGGCGAGATGGTGCTGCTCCGTGAGCTTCGGCAATTTCGGCGCCCGGCCTGGTCCCCAGAGCCACAGACAGTTGGCCGGCTTGAGCCCCGCCTCCCGCCGCTGGTCGTTGACGGGATGCGTGCCGAGAATGATCAACGAGGCGTCCATGAGCTTCCGCAAGATGTCGGCTCCGTCTCCGCTCGGCAAAGCTTCGCCGATTGATTTTCCCGCCACCTCGTGAGGATCCACGCAGACGGCCCGCGCCTTCCCTCCGACCCAGACCATCAAATGCCGGTGGCCGGTCCCGGGGTAAAACTGGATCGTCTCCGACCCGAGCTGCTCATTGACAGCCTCGATCAGCTCCCGCGCCTCCTCGGTGTCGATCCCGCCCGCCGTTTCGTCCTCCATCACCACGTGGGGGCCGAGCTTCTTGATCTCCCCCGTCCCTTTGCCCTTCTGGGCAAGAGCCTTGAGGGTGACCATCGTGCAGCGATAGACGACATCATGCTCCTCGACCACCACGCCCAAGCTGGCGGCCTCCAGAGGGGCCGGCCCCGGATAGAACTTGCGCGGGTCGTACCCCAGGATCGCCAGTTGGGTCACCTCGCTGCCGTGGAACTGTCCCTCGGCCGGGCTTGCGATCAGCCCCAGTTCCCCGTTCTGCGCGAGGCTATCCATGTTGGGCGTCGCCGCCGCTTCCAGCAGGGTCTTGCCGCCGAGGTCCTGACAGGGTCCATCCGTGAGCCCCTCACCGTGCAGGATGATGTACTTCATCGCCTCCTTCGCATCCTTCCCTGTTTCCCGGCCATCTCACAGAGCCAGCAGACGAGCCACATCCTCCCGGTTGGCCTTGACGGTTTTCGGCTGGCGGGACACGCTGATGGCCGTATCGGCATCCTTCAACCCGTGGCCGGTCAAGGTGCAGACGACCCGGTCTCCTTCCCTCAGCGCGCCGCTCCCGCTCATCTTGATCACCCCGGCCACCGACGCGGCCGAGGCAGGCTCGCAAAAAACCCCTTCCTCCGCCGCCACCAGACCATAGGCTTTCAGGATTTCCCCATCCGTCACCATGTCGATCTTGCCGGATGATTCCTCCACCGCCTGCAGGGCCGCCTTCCAACTGGCCGGATTCCCGATTCTGATGGCTGTGGCAACGGTCTGCGGGTCTTCCACGATCCGGCCCAGGACGATCGGCGCCGCCCCTGCCGCCTGGAATCCCATCATCCGCGGCGCACGCGTCACCTGTCCGGAATCCCGGTACTCCTTGTACCCGCGCCAGTAGGCGGTGATGTTGCCCGCATTGCCCACCGGCAGCACGTGGACGGATGGAGCACCGCCGAGCTGATCGCAGACCTCCATCGCCGCCGTCTTCTGCCCTTCGATCCGGAAGGGGTTGATCGAATTGACCAACTCGATCGGGTGCGTCGCCGCGAGGTCCTTGACGATCGCCAGGGCCTGATCGAAGTTCCCCTCGATCTGGATCACCGTGGCCTGGTGCATCATGGCTTGGGACAGTTTGCCCAGGGCGATCTTGCCGGCCGGAATCAGGACATAAACGGACAGCCCGGCGCGAGCGCCGTAGGCGGCGGCGGAGGCCGAGGTGTTGCCGGTCGAGGCGCAGATCACGGCTTTGGCCCCTGCCTCCAGCGCCTTGGAAATGGCCAGGGTCATCCCCCGGTCTTTGAAGGAACCGGTCGGATTCGCGCCTTCGAACTTCAGATAGAGTTCGATCCGCGGCGTGATCTTCTGGGCCAGACGCTTGGCCGGAATGAGGGGGGTGTTGCCCTCGCCCAGCGTGACCACGGGCGTCCGGTCCGTGACCGGGAGAAACTTCCGGTATTCTTCGATCACACCGCGCCACGGGATCATGGATGACACACCGGGATCCACGGATGACAAACGGATTCGGGTACGGCGGGGCGCATGGTTTACTCGTCTTGCCCCTCGACGCGAATCAACGTGGTGGGCTCCGAAATGAAGGCCATCCGATCGATCTCGCGGAGCGAGGCCTGGACAGCCCGCTCGGCGGCGGTATGGGTCATGATCACCACCGGCACGGTCTGCCCCTCCTTGCGTCCCTTTTGCAGCACGGAAGAAATACTGATGCCATGATGGCCCAGAACGCCGGCGATCTGGGACAGGACTCCCGGCCGGTCGAGCACCATGAAGCGCAGATAGTAGAGCGTGGCGATGTCTTCGATCGGACGGAGGCGGAGCGGTCGCCGCTGCTCCCGCTGGAACGAGGCGGGCGGCACCCGCCCCGTCGCCCCCTTCAACAGATTCCGTGCGATGTCGATGACGTCGCTGACCACGGCGCTCCCGGTCGGCATGGCCCCCGCGCCCTGGCCGTAGAGCACGATGTCCTGCACCGCATCCCCCACGAGCTGGATCGCGTTGTAGACCCCCTCCACCTGCGCCACCGGCGAGGTGGCGGGGATCATCGTGGGGTGGACCCGGGCTTCAATCTCACCGTCGCGCTCCCCGCCCAGGAACTTGGCGATGCCCAGCAGCTTGATCGTGTATCCGAATTCCTTGGCATAGGCGATGTCGAGGGGCGTGATCCTGGTGATGCCCTCCGTATAGATCTCCTTCACGTTGACCGGCGTGCCGTAGGCCAGACTCACCATGATCGACAGCTTGTGGGCCGAATCGATGCCGGCCACGTCGAAGGTCGGATCCGCTTCGGCATAGCCGGCCTGCTGCGCCTCCGCCAGGACCTCCTGGAATCCATGCCCCTCCTTCGTCATCCGGGTCAGGATGTAGTTGGAGGTGCCGTTGATGATGCCGTAGATGGACAGAATCGTATTGGCGGCCAGGCCTTCGGTCAGCGCGCGGATCACCGGGATGCCCCCCCCCACGCTGGCCTCGAACCCCAGGTCCACGCCGTGGCGGGCCGCCGCCTCGAAGATCTCCTCCCCGTGCACCGCCAGCAAGGCCTTGTTGGCGGTCACCACCTGCTTGCCCTTGGCCATGGCCTCCAGGATGAGGCGTTTGGCCGTGTCGTACCCGCCGATGAGCTCCAGCACGATGTCGATCGACGGATCGTCCAAGACCTGGCGCGCGTCGGCGGTCAAGACACCCTGAGGAAGCCGGAGCCCGCGGTCCGTCGTGACGTCCAGATCCGCCACCCGCACCAACTCCACGGGCACGCCCACGCGGCGGCGGATCAAGGCGGCGTTCTGCAGCAAGATTGTGGCCGCCCCGGTCCCGACCGTCCCGAACCCGATCAGGCCGACGCCGATCCGATTTTTCATGGCCGACCCTTCATCACAACACGCATCACGACGCCCCGTCGAACTTCAACGCCTTCCTGATGCCCCGTACGGCCTGCCTGATCCGCTGCTCGTTTTCCACGAGCGCGAACCGCACGTATTCGTCGCCTCCCTCGCCGAACCCAATGCCGGGCGAGACCGCCACCTTAGCGTCCCGCAACAGGAGCTTCGAGAACTCCAGCGACCCCATCCCCCGATAGGGCACCGGGATGCGGGCCCACACGAACATGGTCGCCCTGGGACGCTCGACGTGCCAGCCGATGCGGTTCAGCCCATCCACCAGCTCGTTCCTCCGGTGCTCATAGCGGGCGACGGTTTCCTTCACGCAATCCTGCGGTCCATTGAGCGCGATGATGCTGGCGATCTGGACCGGCTGGAAGATCCCGTAGTCCAGGTAGCTCTTGATCTTCGCCAGGGCGCCCACGACCTCCCGGTTCCCGACGCAGAAGCCCACGCGCCAGCCCGGCATGTTGTAGCTCTTGGAGAGCGTGTAGAACTCCACGCCGATGTCCTTGGCCTCCGGCACTTGCAGAAGGCTCGGCGCCCGATAGCCGTCAAAGACCAGATCGGCATAGGCCAGATCGTGGATCACGATGACGTTGTGCTCCTTGGCGAAAGCCACCACCTTCTTGAAAAACTCCAGGTCCACCACCGCGGTGGTCGGGTTGTGGGGAAAGTTGATGACCAGGATGCGCGGCCGCGGCTGCGTCTGGCGGTAGCCCCGCATCAGGTCGTCGAAGAAATCGCTGTCCTGGCGCAGCTCGATCCCGCGCACCTCCCCCCCCGCGATGATCATGCTGTACATGTGGATGGGATAGGTGGGCGTCGGGGTCAGGACCACGTCGCCGGGCCCCACCAGCGCCAGCGCCAGGTGCGCGATCCCTTCTTTGGACCCGATCGTGACGATCGCCTCCGTTTCCGGATCCAGGTCCACGTCGTAATTCCGCTTGTACCAGCCGGTGATGGCGTGGCGGAGCTTCGTAATGCCTTTTGAGGCGGAATACCGATGGTTCTTCGGGTTGCGCGCCGCCTCGACCAACTTGTCGACGATGTGGTCCGGCGTCGGCTGATCGGGGTTCCCCATGCCGAAGTCGATGATATCCTCCCCCCGGTGCCGCGCATCCAGCTTGAGCGCCTGCACTTGAGCAAATACGTATGGAGGAAGCCGCTTGATACGGTAGAACCCTTCCATCATCTCCTCAATTTTTCAGGCGCAACCGGATTCAGGACCGGAGCCCGGCCCCGATTGTGCTGGAAAAATAAGGTCATTCTAATGCACCGTTCCCAAACAGTCAATTTTATTCCGTACTTGGGCGTTTTTTCGCGAACCGAACCGACGAAGCCGGCCTATGGTTATCACCAGGCGAAGGCCGATGGTGTGTATCTTCTCCATCCTCACAACGCAATTAAGCTGCTTCTCAAGCCTTACGCCCCTTGCTCCCCTCTTCTCTTTTTGCAATAATAGCTAACCTTTTGCAATTTCACGTATTATACCCTGCAGGTCCCATGGCCGCAGTGTATGGAGTGACGGAGGATCCCGTGGCCAGGTTAGGCGTCAACATCGATCATGTGGCAACGCTCCGTCAAGCCAGAGGAGGCAGTGAGCCGGACCCCATCGCCGCGGCTTTGCTGGTTGAACTGGCCGGCGCCGACGGGCTGGTCGTGCACCTGCGCGAGGACCGCCGCCATATCCAGGACCGGGACCTCAGCCTCTTGAAAGAAGTCATCCAGACCAAGCTTGACCTGGAGATGGCAGCCGAGGAATCCATGACCAAGATCGCGCTGAACATCAAGCCCCACTTGGTCACCTTGGTGCCGGAGCGCCGCCAGGAGCTGACGACCGAAGGGGGACTGGAGGTCGCGGGACAACGGGACCGTATCAAGGCCGTTGTGGATCTTCTCCACGACGGAGGCATCCCCGTCAGCCTCTTCATCGAGCCGGACCTCAACCAGATCAAGGCGGCCCACAAGGTGGCGGCGGACTACGTCGAACTCCACACAGGCCGCTACGCCAATGCCCGCCGCCTCAAGGAAGAGCAGGCCGAGTTCGAAGCCATCGCCCAGGCAGCCAAGCTGGCCTATAAGCTGGGCATGGGGGTGAACGCGGGCCACGGGCTCAATTACCGCAACGTGAAGCGTCTCACGCAGATCCCGGAGATCGTGGAGTACAACATCGGCCACAGCATCGTCGCGCGGGCCGTGCTCGTCGGCCTTGAGCGGGCCGTCCGGGAGATGAAAGAACTGGTAGGCTGATGAGCATGCAGATCGTCGGCATCGGTCTGGATCTCGTCAAAATTGCCCGGATCCGCGCCATCACGGAACGGTGGCAAGAGCGCTTTTTGCAGCGGCTCTATACCGAGGAGGAACGCCGGTACTGCTTCAACCGGGCCTCCCCCTACGCGTCACTGGCCGGGCGCTTTGCGGTGAAGGAGGCGGTCCTCAAGGCTCTCGGGACCGGCTGGTCCTCCGGCATCCGGTGGGTGGACATTCAGGTGCTCAATGACGCGCAGGGCAAGCCGACCGCCCGGGTCTCCGGCCGCTTGAACATTCTGTTCCGTGAGGCTGGCGTCACCGGCATCCACGTCAGCCTGTCGCACGATGCCGAGTATGCCATCGCCGAGGCGGTCTTGACGAGGAATGGCTGATGGCACGAGGCGGGCATTCCCTCTTCGTTGACCATTAGCCATGCGCCGTTAGCCTTTGGTTGTTCCCCATGAAGATCGTCACCGCCGCCCAGATGCAGGCCCTCGACCGTCGGGCCATCACGGAGGCCCGCATCCCCGGCCTCACGTTGATGGAACAGGCCGGGGCCGGCGTCGTCGCGGTCATGACGGAGGTTTTCGGCTCCTTACGCGGCAAGACCGTGACCGTCTGCTGCGGCAAGGGGAACAACGGGGGTGACGGCTTTGTCGTCGCCCGCTTGTTGAAGCGGCAGCGTGTACAAGTCCAGGTTCTGCTCCTGGCCAAGCCAGACGATCTGGCCGGTGACGCCAAGGTCATGTACCGCCGCTTCGTGCGACTGGCGGGAACCTCATCCGTCCAGGTGTCTCCCTCCGGCGACCGCATCCGGACGCTGATCGGGACAAGCCATCTGATCGTCGATGCTCTGTTCGGGACCGGCCTGTCCGCGCCGGTCACAGGTCTCTACCGGGCCGCCATCGACGCGATCAACGATTCTGGCATTCCGGTGATTGCGGTCGATCTCCCTTCCGGCCTCCACGCCGACACGGGGGCCCTGTTGGGCGCCGCGGTGCGGGCAACCCTCACGGTGACGTTCGCCCGTCCCAAGCTCGGCCTCTATACCGGCGCCGGCATCAATCACGCCGGAACCATCCGCATTGCCGATATCGGCATCCCCTCTTCGTTCGCCGACGCGGTCGACAGCCGCATCTCGCTGATCACGCTGGAGGAGGCCCGCCGCCTGCTCCCGCAGCGGCTCCCGTCGTCACACAAGGGCACGTACGGCCATGCCGCCGTCATCGCGGGATCGGTCGGAAAGACCGGCGCGGCGGCCATGGCGGCCATGGCCGCGCTCAGGATCGGAACGGGATTGGTGACGGTGGCCACCCCGTCAAGCGTCAACGACGTGCTCGAAGCGAAGCTGCTGGAAGCCATGACCGTCCCCATGCCGGAGACCAAAGCCCGCACCCTGGCCAGGTCCGGACTGGACCGTCTCCTTTCCTTCGCCCATGCGCGCAGCGCGGTCGCGATCGGGCCGGGCCTTTCGACCCACCCGGAGACCGTCGACTTGCTCCAGACCTTGATCCCCAGGCTGGAGAGGCCCTCGATCCTGGACGCCGACGCGCTGAACGCCCTGGCCGGACGGACCACGCTGCTTTCGGCATGCAAGATCCCGCCTATCTTGACTCCGCACCCGGGAGAAATGGCGCGCCTGGAAGAAGAGGCCACGCCTCAATCGATCAACGACGATCGGATCGGGACCGCCGGCCGCTTCGCCCAGCGACGGGGGGTTTTCCTCGTGCTCAAAGGGGCCAGGACCCTTGTGGCCCACCCGGACGGACGGGTTGCGATCTGTCCGACCGGGAACCCCGGCATGGCTACGGCCGGAACCGGCGATGTCCTGACCGGGATCATCGTCGGGCTGCTGGCGCAGCACCTGTCCGCCTGGGATGCAGCCCGCGCGGGCATCTATTTTCACGGCCTGGCCGGCGACCTGGCAGCCGCCGAACTCGGGCAGGCCGGCATGACGGCGGCCGATGTCATCGAGCGCATTCCTCATGCCATCAAACAAACGGTTTCCCCCCTTGCGTCGTAAAACCCGGGGACTGCACCCGTTGCAATCCAAAGACCGGTCAGTTCCAGGCCCGCTCCAGTCCACATCGAAACAAGGCGCCGCAGAAGGTAAGGCGAGGCCTGGTGCCAAGGCGGCAGCGAGTCCGGCGGGCCCGGTCGAATGGAGCCGGCGCTTGCGGTCCGCGGCCGAGACCGAGCGCCTTGGACGGACCATCGGTCAAGCCTTGCGGGGAGGCGACGTGCTGGCTCTGTTCGGAGACCTGGGAACGGGGAAAACGACGCTCGTGCGCGGCCTCGCCGCCGGGCTGGGCACGCGACCCCGCGACGTGAGCAGTCCGACCTTCGCCCTGATCCACGAATACCAAGGCCGGCACCCGCTGGTTCACGCCGACCTGTACAGGATCGACCGCTCGGCGGAACTTGACCATCTGGGCTTGTCGGACTATTGTGACGGGCAGCACGTCGTGGTGATCGAGTGGGCCGACAAGGCCGGCGCCGAGTTGCCGCAGGATCGCCTGGAGCTGCGCCTCAGCCATCAGGGCAGGACCGTCAGAAACGTCGTCATGAATGCAACGGGGCCAGCCTCCCGAACATTGCTGTCCCGCGTGGTCGCGCGGGTGACGCCTCGCGGAAACGGGGAAGCCCGCGGCACGGGACGGGGGCGCCGATGAAGGTCCTCTGGGCGCCCTGGCGGATGGCCTACATCAAACGGAGCCGCAAGCCGGCTCCGTGCATCTTCTGCGCGAAGGCTCGTGCGCGCCGGGATGCGGCCAATCTCCTGCTGCACCGGGGCCGACACGGATTCGTCATGATGAACCTCTTCCCCTACAACAGCGGCCACCTCATGGTGGCGCCCTATGCCCATGCTCGCAGCCTGGAGGCTCTGTCCGCCGACATCGCGCTCGACCTCATTCAACTGACCAACCTTTCCCTGCGGGTCCTCCGCATGGAGATCAAACCGGAAGGATTCAACGTCGGGGTCAATTTGGGAAGGGTCAGCGGGGCCGGCATCGAAGCCCACGTGCATGTGCACATCGTGCCGCGCTGGAACGGGGATACGAATTTCATGCCCTTGTTCGGAGAAACCCGGGTCATCCCCGAGCACCTCCATGCGACCTACCGGAAGCTGCGTGCGCGGTTTCGCCTGGCGACGACCGATGACCGCCGGCCTTCCAGAAAGAGGAGCGCGAAGCGAACCCTATGATCCGATTGATCCTCGTGGGCGTCCTCCTGTTGCTGTCGCTGACCTTCTTTCTCCAAAACCAGGAACAGGAAGTCACCCTGCGTTACTTCTTCGGGCTGCGCGAAGCGACCACCGAGCTGTGGAGGCCCGTCCTCAGCGCCTTTGCCGTCGGCCTGCTGGTGTCTTCAATCCTGCTCTTCCCGGCCTGGGTGCAAGGGCGGATCGAGCTCAGGAGAAAGATGAAAGCGTTGCAGGAAGCGGAGGCGGACTTGGAACGGCTGCGCAAGGCCATGGAAAAATTATCCCGTCCCGCCGGAAGCCAGCCGAGTGCGGAGGAGCCGTCCGATGAATGACGGAGACCTCACCCCCCTGATGCGCCAGTACCGGGAGATCAAGGGCGCACACCGGGATGCGATCCTGTTTTTTCGGGTGGGGGATTTCTACGAGATGTTCTACGAGGATGCGGAAGAAGCCTCCCGGCTCCTGTCGATCGCCCTCACCTCGCGGGACAAAGCCCGTGCAGACCCGGTCCCGCTCTGCGGGGTTCCCTACCACGCAGCAACCGGCTACATCGCCAAGCTGTTGAAGGCGGGCCGGACCGTGGCCCTCTGCGATCAGGTGGAGGACCCCAAGCTGGCCAAGGGGCTGGTCCGGCGCGAAGTCGTCCGTCTCTACACCCCCGGCACCCTGATCGACACGGAGCTCCTGCCCCCCACCGAGTCAAACTTTCTGGCTTCGGTTTCCACGGCTGCTTTCGGGCCCCGTTCCCCCCAACGGGCCCCGGTTCCGGTGCTGGGACTGGCCGCACTTGACTTGTCCACCGGAGATTTCTGGGTCAGGGAATTCCGAGGAGAACGAGCCCAGACCGATCTGCAGGACGAACTGGCCAGGCTGGAACCACGCGAGCTGCTCTACCCGAAGGATACGACCGAGCAAACCCACAAGTTGTTCACCCAAATCAAAGGGCCCAGCCTCCGTGTCCAGGATCCCTCCGCCTATGACCTGGCGACCGCCCAGCGGGCCCTGCAAGAACAGTTCGGTGTCGGCTCGTTGGACGGTTTCGGCTGCCACGACTGCCCGCTCGGCCTCCAGGCGGCGGGGGCCGTGCTCCGCTATCTCAGGGAAACTCAGCCCACGGCCAGCCTGGCCCATCTGAAACGACTGCAGGTCCGGCAGGCCGGACATGACATGCATCTGGACTCGGCCACCATCCGCAACCTGGAACTGATGCGCTCCTGGACCAGCGAACCCCGGGGCCTCGCAGAGGCCACGCTCCTGTCCGTCCTGGACCGGACCGTCACCGTGATGGGAGGCCGTCTCCTCCGGGAGTGGCTGGTCCGGCCGTTGGTGGCGGTCGCCTCCATCGAAGCCCGTCTGGACGCCGTGGCTGAACTGACGGAGCACCTGCAGGCCCGCTCCGGCATCAGAACCGCCCTCCGAACGGTCCAGGATATCGCCCGGCTGAGCAGCCGGATCTCATTGGGAGCCGCCCATCCACGGGACCTGCTGGCGCTCAAACAGTCGGTCGCGGCCCTGCCCGTGCTCCGAACCCTGCTGGCTCCGCTCCGCTCCTCCCTGCTCCAGGAGCTGGCCCGATCGTGGGACGACCTGTCGGACGTCCACGAGTCGATCGAGCGCACCATCCTGCCGGAGGCCCCCGCGGCGATCCGCGACGGAGGGATCATCAAGGACGGCTATCACCCCCGTCTGGATGAATTGCGGAAAACCTGCCGGGAAGGGAAGGGGTGGATCACCAAGCTGGAAGCGCAGGAACGCGAACGGACCGGCATCGACTCGCTGAAGGTCCGCTACAACCAGGTCTTCGGCTACTACATCGAAGTGACCAAGGCCAACCTGGCCCGCATCCCCGCTCATTACCACCGCAAGCAAACCCTCGTCAACGCCGAGCGGTTCATGACCCCCGAGTTGAAGGAGCTGGAAGACCGGGTGACCGGCGCCGAGGCTCGGCTCAACGCGCTCGAGCAGGAGCTCTTCGAGCAGATCCGGTCCCAACTGGCGCAAGAGACCGCACGACTCCAGGCCATGGGCAAGGCGATCGCCCTGCTGGATGTCCTGGCTTCCCTGGCGGAAACCGCCGCCGCCAATCGTTACGTCCGCCCCTCGGTCGATGCAGGCGGAACCATTCGGATCGTCGAAGGCCGGCATCCCGTGGTCGAACGGTTGGATGTGCCGGGCGGGTTTATCGCCAACGATACGCTGCTGGACCTCGAGGACAACCGGCTTTTGATCATCACCGGCCCGAACATGGCGGGGAAAAGCACGTATCTGCGGCAAGTCGCGCTCATCGTGCTAATGGCGCAAATGGGCAGCTTCGTGCCGGCCCGATCCGCCACCATCGGCCTCGTGGACCGCATCTTCACCCGGGTGGGCGCCTCCGACAACCTGGCCGGAGGGCAGAGCACGTTCATGGTGGAAATGACCGAAACCGCTCAGATCCTCAACTGCGCCACCCCCCGCAGCCTGATCCTGCTGGACGAGATTGGACGGGGAACCAGCACCTACGACGGGCTGAGCATCGCCTGGGCCGTGGCGGAGCACATCCAGGACCGCCGCCACCTCGGTGCCCGCACGCTCTTTGCCACCCATTACCACGAGCTGACCGAGCTGGCGAGCAAGCGCGACGGGATCAAGAACTACTCGGTCTCGGTCAGGGAGCGAAACGAAGAGGTCCTGTTTCTGAGAAAGATTGTCGAAGGCGGGGCCGACCGCAGTTACGGGATTCACGTGGCCAGGCTGGCCGGCCTGCCCCCCGCCGTCCTCAGTCGGGCGAAGGAAGTTCTGGCCCAGTTGGAACGTTCGTCCGCGCAGCCAGCCCAGTCCGACCTCTTCACCGCCCCGTACGACGCCGGGGACCCGTTGCGCTCCTCGGCACAACCGGCGCCCCTCACACCTCCTCCGGATCCTTCTTTGCCTCCACCCCACCCGATCATCGAAGAGGTGCGGCAGATGGACCTCTTTTCGATGACGCCGCTGGAAGCCTTGAACAAGCTGGCCGACCTCCAGCGCCGGCTCGGCGAGGAATCACAGAAATAAAAAGGGCGGCGTACCCGTCGGCACGCCGCCCTTTTTGACGCTCGACTACCGGCAATCAGTGGCCGTGACCGCCCTCGTTGTACTCAGCCGTCCACGGGATCAAACCGCCCGCGAATTGCTTCCCACCGGGGATCATCACGTCATACTGCATCACGACCGTGCCCGCCCCCTTCGGCGAGGTGTTGAGTTGCTGCTTGGCCTTGTAACAAGCCGGCTCAAACTCGTCCTTCGCGTTGGCGCAGGCCGCTTCCTTCAGGGCCCTGATGCCGCGGGGCTTGCCCATCTCGCCGGCGATCTCCGGCAGCTTCTTGACGGAGGTGATCGCCCGATGGTTCTGTTCCGTCTCCTGGGCCGTGAACTCGATCAAGGTCGTCGGCGACGCGGGCGGCACTTCCTTGGCCGCCGCCGGCCCCGCATGGGCGCGGGCCATCGACTTCAACTGCTCCCACACTTCCTTGTTCGCCGCATAGAACTTGAGGTTCTTGCCCGGATGGATCTTCTGCCAGAACAGGCCGCTCTCGGCATTGCCGCCGAACACGGCGATGTTGATCCACACCGCTTCATCGTAAGGGTCCAGGATGATCACCCGGCCCTGCAGCGTGGTCGGCTTGCTCATGTCACCCCATTCGAACCGTTCCTGGAACGCCTCGATGGCCAGGGCGGTCGAGGTCACACCCACGACCAGCGCCATGGCGGCCATGAAGGTCCAGCCTTTCTTATGAAGTCTCATCATTGCATCCCTCCTTGCACGACGTCCGTTTAAAAAATCGATCACAATCTTGTGCCGCAAGAGGACAGGCGTCCTCGACAGTTAGTCCTTCTTGAGAACCTTGAACCCGGTGATCGTCCGGCCATCCAACGTCACCTCGAGGGCAACCAGGTCCTGGGAGGCCTTGATGATTTGGTCCATCAGCGCCTTGTCCTTGACCTGAAGCCGCACGGTCGTCGCGGCATGGTACCAACCGGAATAGGGATTGTTCCGCTCGGTGCCGCCGGTGAAACCCCAGGCGCAGCACGTGAACAGCGGGTCCGGAGGCCGCACGTCCAAATCGGAAGAGGACCGGCCGCTCGGATTCCCTGAGGCCGGCTCGCCCGTGTTCCAGTACTGAATCCCGAAGAGGATCTCCTTTTCAGGATTGTCCGCCCACTGGGCCCAGACCCGACCCTTTAGGGTCTTGAGCGCCTCCCCCTTCATGAGCGGCGCGCCGCCGGCCGGCGCATCGGCTGCTGCCACGAAACCCGCCGTGAACAACCCGGCGATGAAGAAGACTGACATGATGGCTATGACAACTCCCCTGTTCATCCCTCGCACCTCCTTCATGAGAATCAAAACGACTGTATCAGCGTGCCGTCAAAAAACATAAAGACAAAGAGGCAGAATTGCTTGCAATGAAGAAGTTCCGCGCCACCCCCTTTCCTTCTCACTGCAAATACGTTCTTGCCGCAGCATCCGTGAAAAGATTAGGGCGAACAGGGCCCAATCGTACTGAAACCCCCCAACGTTGTCAAGGAAATATTTGGCGCAAAACAGTCCGGCTCGACATTGAAAAAATGCTTCAATGACAACGGCTTATGCGAGGCGTGCGAGCCTGTCAATTCAGGACAGACCGCAGAGAGGCGAGGGAAACCGGCCCGAGGGCCGTCACGGACAGAGAACTCAGATCGAACAGCTCACCGCTCAGACGAAGGACCTGCTCTTCGGACACGCGGTCGATCTCACTCAGTATTTCCTCAAGCGACTGGTGCCGTCCAAGATAGAGCTCGTCCTTCGCCAGCTTGCTCATCCGGCTGTGGGAACTTTCCAGACTCAGCATCAGGCTGCCTTTCATCTGATTCTTGGCCCGGTCCAGCTCCGCCCGGCTCACACCGGCGCGGCGCAAGCGCCGGATCTCCTTGCAGGCCAACTCGACCACCCGCGCCGCTTCGCGTGGACGCGTGGCCGCGTAGATCGTGAACGTGCCTCCGTCCGAGAAGGCGGAGAGGTAGGAATAAATGCTGTAGGCGAGTCCCCGCTTCTCCCTGACCTCCTGGAACAGGCGCGAACTCACGCTCCCTCCCAGCACCGCGTTCAACGCGTGGGCCGCGTAGCGGTCCTTGTGGCCGAGCGCAAGGCCCTTGAGGCCCATCGACACGTGCGCCTGCTCGAGCGGCTTCTTCCGCACCAGCAGTCCTCCGCTCACCTGCGACGGCCAGCGGTTGATCGCGGGCGGAGCCGGGCGCTGAAAAGAGCCGAAGGCAGCATCCAGCCAGGACGACAACTCCTTGAGGTCGAAGTTGCCCGCCACGGCGATGACGATCTGCCGGGGGTGGTAGTGGGTGTGGACGAAGCGGAGCAGGCGCGCCCGACGTAACCCCTGAATCGTGGTCGCCTCGCCCAGGATCGGACGTCCCAGAGGGTGGCGCTTCAACATCTGGGCCTGGTGGAGCTCCTGCACCAGATCCTCCGGATCGTCCTCCACCATCCGGATTTCCTCCAGGACCACCTGCTTTTCTTTCTCCACTTCCCTGGGATCGAAGCGGGAGTGGTGGAAGATATCCGACAGCAAACCCAGGGCCGGTCTCACCTGCTGATCCAGAACTTTGACGTAGAAGGTCGTCGTCTCGCGGGTCGTGAAGGCGTTCATCTCGCCGCCCAGCGCGTCGATTTCGCTCGAGATCTGGGTGGCCGAGCGGGTCGTGGTCCCCTTGAAAAACATGTGCTCGATGAAGTGCGAGAGCCCTTCCTCCCCCGCCGCTTCATCGCGGGACCCCACGTTCACCCACAGGCCGACCGTCACCGACTTCAACGTCGGAATCCGCTCGGTCACGACCCGCAGGCCGTTGTCCAGGACCAGCTTTCGATACACCCGGGGCCTCTAGCTTGCGGCCGGCGCCTTCGCCTCGGCGGCCGATGGCGGCGCCATGGCTTCTTTTCGACTGAGGCGGATCTTGCCCTGTTTGTCGATCTCCAGCACCTTCACCATGATCTGATCGCCCTCGGAGACTTCATCGGAGACCGCCTTCACCCGATGATGGGCAAGCTGCGAGATGTGCACCAGCCCGTCCGTGCCGGGCAGAATCTCCACGAACGCGCCGAAATCCATGATCTTCCGGACGGTGCCCAGGTAGATCTTGCCGACCTCGACCTCCTCAGTCAGCCGGTTGATCATCTCGATGGCCTTCTTCGCGGAGGCTTCGTCCACCGCGGCGATCGAGATGTCGCCCGTATCCTCCACGTTGATCTTCACCCCGCAGCCCGCGATGATGCTGCGGATCATCTTCCCGCCCGGCCCGATCACGTCGCGGATCTTGTCCTGCTTGATCTTCAGCGTGAAGATGCGGGGGGCGAACGGCGAGAGGTTCTGCCGCGGTGTCGCCAGGGCTTCCGCCATCCGTTCCAGGATGTAGAGACGGCCCTTGCGGGCCTGGTCCAAGGCCTGGCGCATCAGGGCCGGCGTGATGCCGGCGATCTTGATGTCCATCTGCAGCGCCGTGACGCCGTCCTTGGTGCCCGTGACCTTGAAATCCATGTCGCCCAGATGATCTTCCAGCCCCAGGATGTCGGACAGCACCATCACGCGTTCGCTTTCCTTGATCAGGCCCATCGCGATCCCCGCCACCGGCTTCTTGATCGGAACCCCCGCGTCCATGAGGGCCAGGGTTCCGCCGCAGACCGTCGCCATCGAAGAGGAGCCGTTGGACTCCAGGATATCCGACACCAGACGCAGCGTGTAGGGGAAAACCTCCTTCGAAGGAACGACCGCCTTCAAGGCCCGTTCCGCCAAGGCCCCGTGTCCGACCTCCCGCCGCCCCGGCGAGCGGAGGGGCCTGGCCTCCCCGACGCTGAACGGCGGAAAATTGTAATGCAGCATGAAGGTCCGGTAATACTCCCCCTCCAGGGCGTCGATCCGCTGTTCATCCTCCGTCGTGCCCAGCGTCACGACCGCCAGGCTTTGCGTCTCCCCCCGCGTGAAGAGGGCGGAGCCGTGGGTGCGGGGCAGCACGCCGACCTCGCAGGTGACCGGTCGGATGTCGGCCGGCCCTCGGCCGTCCGCCCGCGTGCCGCGCTCCAGGATCATGTTCCGGACTTCGGTGTATTCCAGCGAATGAAAGACGAGCTTGACGTGTCGGCTTCGGTTGGGGTCTTCCGTCTTCAGTTTCTCCACTGTCTCTCCGAGGATCTGGTCCAGCTTCTCCTGGCGGGCGGTCTTGTTGGGGATCAGGATGGCGTCCCTGATCGATTGCGCCACCAGCCGGCGGACCTCCTCCGTCAGGGCAGGATCGATCTGCTCGGTCTGGACAGTCCGTTTCGGCTTGCCAGCCTTCGCCTGCAGCTCCAGGATCTTGGCCACGATCTTCTTGATCTCGGCGTGGGCCCGTTCAATCGCCTCGATCATGACCGACTCAGGCAGCTCGCTGGCCCCCCCTTCCACCATCATCACGGCGGCGGCCGTCCCGGCCACCACCAGGTTGAGATCGCTCTTCTCGAGGGTCTCGAGGTCGGGGTTGACGACAAACTGCCCGTCCACACGCCCGATCTTGACGCCCGCCACGGGTCCGTCGAAGGGAACATCGGACAGAGTCAGGGCGGCCGACGCCGCGGTGATGCCGACCACGTCGGACGACCCGGTCTGGTCCGCCGAGAGGACCGACGCAATCACCTGGGTCTCGTAATAGTAGCCTTCCGGAAACAGCGGCCTCATCGGACGATCGATCAGCCGGCTGGTCAACACTTCCTTCTCCGACGGCCGCCCCTCGCGCTTGAAGTACCCGCCCGGAATCTTGCCGGCCGCATAGGCCTTTTCCTGGTAGTCAACGGTCAGGGGCAGAAAATCGATCCCCGGCTTGACGGTCTGGGAAGCCACCGCCGTGGCCAGCACCACGGTTTCTCCGTAGGATGCCAGCACCGCCCCGCTTGCTTGCTTGGCCACTCGACCGGTCTCCAACCTCAGCGTCCGGCCGGCCAAGTCCATTTCAATCACATGCACCATGGTCTAGGGTCTCCTCTCCTCCCTGCCCCACAGATGCCCAGAGAAAGTAAAAAGTAAAAAGGTAAAAGGAAAAGGCCGCGCGCCTCTCACTTTTAACTTTTCACTTTTTACTTTTGCCCTGTGCTCACCTGTGGCGACAGGCCCGACAAACGGCGGTCGCGCAGTGGCGCGCACGCGCTTCGGATTGTGTGTTACTTCCGGATGCCCAGCCGATCCAAGACGGCCCGGTACCGGTGATCATCGACCTCGCGCAGATAGTCCAGCAACCGGCGGCGGCGGCCGACCAGCTGCAGCAGGCCTCTCCGGCTATGGTGATCCTTCTTGTGCAGCTTGAAATGCTCCGTCAGGTAGGCGATGCGATTCGTCAGAACCGCGATCTGCACCTCGGGCGAACCGGTGTCACCGTCATGCTGCCGGTATTGCCGCACCACGTCCGTTTTCGCTTCTTTCGTCAAGGCCATCGTCCTCTTCTCCTCCTTCCTAATAAATAATTGATGCTCCTACTTCTTTCCTCGCCCTTCCCGTCGTCGCCGACCGACGCTACACATCCGCCAACACTTTCAGGATGGCCACAGCCGGCTCCGCGGACAAGGCACTCGCTCGCAGCCCCTCGGCAGGCACACGGCCCAGAGCCAGCAGGCGCCCGGCCTGATCCTTGAGTCGCACCGGCCGGCCGGCCGGCTCCTCGACGCTGCCTGCGGCAGCGGCCAATCTGATCGCCCGGAGCGGAACCGGCACGCCGTGCAGGACCCGGGCCGCCGTCGCTTCATCCACCACCAGAGACGGCAATCCCGCCAAAGCCTGGTCCAGCGAGATCAGGTCCTCCGCCAACCGGCCGAGGAGCAACCTGGACTTGACGGCTTCAATCGTGAGGGCCCGTTCGATCGTCAGGGGCCCCACGCGCCGCCGTTCCAGAGCCAGCAGGTGTCCCCCCACGCCAAGCGCCTCGCCGATGTCCGCACAGAGGGTCCGGACGTAGGTGCCTTTGGCGCATCGGACGCGGAGCGAGACATCGCGCCCCGTGATGCCCGACACCTCGATTTCATGCACCGACACCTCGCGCGAATCCCGCTCGACCGTGCGCCCGGCCCGGGCCGCCTTGTAGAGCGGCACCCCGCCCACCTTCACCGCCGAGTACATCGGCGGCAACTGCATGACGCGCCCCTGGAACCGCGCGATGGTGGACCGGATGGCTTCTTCCGTGAGCCCGTCCGTCGGGCGGGTCGCGAGGATGGTGCCGGTCGCGTCCTGCGTGTCGGTCGTTTCCCCCAGCCGCAAAACCGCCCGGTACTCCTTGTCCCAATCCATGAGGTACTCGGCGATGCGAGTTCCCCGTCCCACCAGCACCGGCAACACACCGGTGGCCGCAGGATCGAGAGTCCCAGCATGGCCGATTTTGGCACCCCGGAGAAGCCCCCGCAATTTCGCCACCACATCGTGCGAGGTCCAGCCGGCCTCCTTGTTGACGTTGAGGACTCCTTCCATGAGGCCGAGTTCCGCCGCCAGTCCCGGACCGGTTGAAGCTGCCGACTGTGCGGTCACCGTTCCTTCTCCTGTCGCCCTCACGTCACACCCCGCCTTCTTCCGGGCCCTCACCGGCCGTTTCTCCGGCCGACGGCGTCTCACCGGTCTTTCGCCCTTGTTCCGTGGAAGAACCGGGCTCCCGATCCTGCGTGCCCAGACTATCGAGCAGGCTCAGGATGCGGTCTCCGCGGGGGCCGCTGGTGTCCTTCTGAAAGACCAACTCGGGCGTATAGCGCAGATGGAGACGCCGGCCGAGTTCGGCCCGGATGAAGCCCCCCGCCCTGGCAAGCCCGGCGAAGACCTCCGCTTCGGCCTGGCCATCCTGCATCGTCGTGACGAAGACCCGCGCCAACCGGAGATCATTGGTCAACTCCACGTCCGTCACCGTCACGAAGCCCAACCGCGGGTCCTTGCTCTTGCGCATGAGGATGTCGGCGACCTCCATCCGGATCTGGTCGGCCACGCGGGTCGCACGCTTGTAGGCAGTCTTGGTCATGCCAGCTTGCCGCATCCGGCTAGAGCAGTTCGATGCGCGATTGCACCAGCTCGACCGCCGGAACGGACCGGATCAGGTTGACCGCCTGATCCAGCACCTGATTCACGTAGGCGCCTTCGTTGGCGACGCAGGCAATGCCGAGCACGGCCTTCTGCCACAGGTCCTGCTCGCCGACCTCGGCGACCGACACGTTGAACTTGCCGCGGAGGCGGTCCTTGAGGCTCAACAGCACTTGTCGCTTCGCCTTCAATGAATGGCCGTCCGGGATGAACAATTCTACCGTGCAAAGCCCTACGATCATGCCGCCGTGCTGGTGGAAGAGGACGGCCCCGGGAGTCAGGCCGGGGAGCCGGATCAGAGTTTGGCCGCCACCTTGTCGATCACGTAGACTTCGAGGATATCGCCGACCTTGAGGTCCCCGAAGTTCTCCACGCCGATCCCGCACTCATACCCCTGCTGGACCTCGCGCACGTCGTCCTTGAACCGACGAAGCGAGCTCAGCTTGCCCTCGTAGACCGTCACGTGATCGCGCACCACGCGGACCCCCGCGCTGGCCCTGGAGATGGTGCCGTCGACGACGTAGCAGCCCGCAATGACCCCGGCCTTGGGAATGGTGAAGACCTGGCGCACCTCCGCCCGGCCCAGCTGGCGCTCCTTCAGGGTCGGCTCCAGCAGGCCCTCCATGGCGGCTTTGATGTCGCCGATCGCGTCGTAGATGATCGTGTAGAGCCGGATGTCCACGCCCTCGCGCTCGGCCAGGGCCGCCGCCTTGGGTTCCGGCCGGATGTTGAAGCCGATCACGATGGCCCGCGAGGCCGAGGCCAGGAGCACGTCGGTTTCGGTGATGCCCCCGACGCCGGCATGGATCACCCGCAGCTTCACGGCCGGGGTGGACAGCTTCTCGACCGCTTCGGACAGGGCCTCGGCCGATCCCTGCACGTCCGACTTGATCACGAGGGCAAGCTCCTTGACGTCGCCTTCCTTGATCCGTGCGTAGAGGTCGTCCAGCGTCACCCGCGCCGACCCCGCGGCCAGCTCGGCCGTGCGCTGCTTGTGCGCGCGGTCCTCGGCGATCTCGCGGGCCACCCGCTCGTCCTGCACCACCACGAACGGATCGCCGGCGGACGGCACGCCGGGCAGCCCGATGACTTCCACCGGCATCGACGGACCGGCCTCCGAGACCTTGGCCCCCGTGTCCGTGATCAACGCCCGAACGCGCCCGCTGAAGGTCCCCACCACGAAGGCG
Organism: uncultured Nitrospira sp.; assembly: GCA_964552455.1. Taxonomy (GTDB): domain Bacteria; phylum Nitrospirota; class Nitrospiria; order Nitrospirales; family Nitrospiraceae; genus VGXG01. The sequence goes on along the minus strand of CAZKHY010000002.1, from coordinate 20,115 downwards.
TCGCCGACCTTCAGGGTCCCGCTCTGGACCAGCACGGTCGCCACCGGGCCGCGGCCCCGATCCAGCTTGGCCTCCACCACCGCGCCCTTGGCCGGGCGGCGGGGATCGGCCTGGAGCTCCAACACGTCGGCCTGGAGCAGAATCATTTCCAGCAGCGAATCGAGCCCCACCTTTTGTTTGGCCGACACCTCCACGAAGATCGTCTGCCCGCCCCAGGATTCGGGAATCAGGTTGTATTCCGCCAGCGCATGCTTGATCCGTTCGGGGTTCGAGCCCGGCTTGTCGATCTTGTTGATGGCGACGATGATGGGCACGTTGGCCGCCGCCGCGTGGTGAATGGCTTCCACCGTCTGCGGCATCACCCCGTCGTCGGCCGCCACCACCAACACGACGAGATCGGTGATCTTCGCTCCCCGCGCCCGCATGGCCGTGAAGGCCTCGTGTCCCGGCGTGTCCAGGAAGGTCACCCGCTTGCCGTGGACGGTGACGGTATAGGCGCCGATATGCTGGGTGATGCCGCCCGCTTCCTGTTCGGTCACCCTGGTTTGCCGGATCGCATCCAGCAAGGAGGTCTTCCCATGGTCCACGTGGCCCATGATCGTCACCACCGGCGACCGTGGCTCCAGAAATTCTTCTTCGACCGACGCAACCGCTTCCTCCAACAGTTCCTCCCCGGCTTTTTCCACCGAGACCTCGGCTTTGAGCCCGAGTCCCTCCGCGATCAGCAGCGCCGCGTCCAGGTTCATCGACTGGTTGAGGGTGAGCATCTGGCCCATCTCCATCAGTTTCCTGATGATGTCAGCGGGCCGTTGGCCGACCAGCTCGGCAAACTCCTTGACGGTCAGGCCGGGTGTGAACTTGATGACCTTCTTGCGGGGCTTGGTGATCTCCGTCGCCGCAGACGGCTGCAGATGCCGGGACCGATCCTCGCGGCGATGCACCGGGATCGCCCGCAGGTCCTGCCAGCGTGCCGCATCCTCTCTGAACTTGAGGGCCTCCTCGTCCCTGGCCCGGCCTGGCTTCTTGGCCTTTTTGAGCTTGTCGCGCAGCCCGGCCGATTCCGCGGCCAGGGCCTGGAGCGAAATCCCTTTCTTCTTCTCCATGCGAGGCTCTCCCGCCCCCGGCACCGCGGGGGGAGGAACATGGAGCGCGGCAGGCGGGACGGACGACACCGAGGGAGGAGGCGCGACGGCGGGCGACTCGGAGGGTGGGCTGACGCGTTCGACGGCGGAAGGCGGGGCCCCTGCTTCACGCACCGGTTCTTCGTGCAGAAGTCCGCCGGCCGATTCCGGAGCCGCCTCGTGCGGCGGAACAATCGGCTGCGGCGGATGCGGCACCGGCTCGGCGACGGTGCCCACGGGCGGAGCCGCTTCAGCTCCTCCTTCCTCCTCCGTTTTCTTGCGCTTGAAAAGAATGCGCTTCTTCTCGAGCTTCGGCGGTTCCTCGACCGCGGCGGCCACGGCTTTCTGACCGGGCGTCTTACCGGGCTCGCGCCCCGCTTCCCGGGCCTGCTCCCCCCCCGCGGATTTGGCCTCGTGGAGATGCGCCGGGCCCTTGCGGACCGTGGACTCTTTTTTCCCTTCCGGTTTGCCGTCGTCTTGCTTGGCGGCCGTTTTAACCGCGGGCTTGGCTTGGGGCGCGAGTTTGCTCAAGGCTTTCTGGACCGCCGCCTCATCCAGCGCGCTGCTGTGCGACGCCACTGCAATGCCCATGCGCTTCAGCTCGGGGATCAAGTCTCGATTTTCCATTCCGAGCTGCTTCGCTAATTCATAGACTCTCATGCAAAATCCCGCCTCAACTCAGCTCCTTATCGATTGGGCTCCCACTCGCCGATCCGATTCTGGTTACGTGGTCCCTTCGTCGCCAGCCCCCACGAGGCCGGCGCTGGCCTCCCGCTGCGCCCTCGCTTCGTCTTCCTCGCGCTGCGCCGCCGCCTCCTCGGCCAGCGCGGCTTTGATTTCCTTGTCGCGCTCGGCCTTTTCTTTCTCGTATTCGGTCGCGCTGATGATGTCGATTTTCCACCCGGTCAGCTTGGCGGCCAGGCGCACGTTCTGGCCGTTTTTCCCGATGGCCAGGGAAAGCTGCGAGTCCGCCACCACCACCAGCGCCGACTTCTTCTCGTCATCGACGCCGACCTTCTCGATGCTGGCCGGGTTCAAAGCCTCGGCGATGAAGACCCGCGGGTCGGAGGTCCAGGCGATGATGTCGATCTTTTCCCCGCGCAATTCCCTCACCACCGCCTGCACACGCGAGCCCTTGATGCCGACGCAGGCTCCCACCGGGTCCACGGCCTTGTCGCGGGAGGACACCGCGATCTTCGTGCGGTCGCCGGGCTCCCGGACGATTCCCTTGATCTCCACGATCTTCTCGCTCACCTCCGGCACTTCCAGCTCGAACAGCTTGGATACGAACTGCGGGTGGGTGCGTGAAAGGATCACCTGCACGTCCTTGGGGGTGCGCCGCACCTCCAGCAGGAGCGCCTTGATACGATCGCCGCGCCGATAGGACTCGCGGGGGATCTGCTCCTGGATCGGCAGGATCGCTTCGGTCTTGCCCAGGTCGACCAAGTAGTTGCGCCGCTCCTGGCCCAGGATGATCCCGTTGATCAGGTCCCCCTGGCGCGTCGCATATTCGCGCTGGACCGCCTCCCATTCCGCCTCCCGGACCTTCTGGCAAATCACCTGCTTGGCGGTTTGAGCCGCGATCCGGCCCAGCTCTTCCATCTCGATCATGGTGCCGATCTCGTCGCCGACCTCGGCCTCGCTGTCCACGCGGCGGGCCTCCTGGAGCGACAGCTCGGCTTTGGGGTTTGTGACGGTGTCCACGATCGTCTTGAGCGACACCACCGAGATCTCGCCGGTCTTGGGATCGATCTGCACTTGAATGTTTTCCCCCTGACCGAAGCGTTTCTTGGCGGCGGTCTGCAGCGCCGCCTCGACCGCGCCAATGACCTTGGCTTTGTCGATGCCTTTCTCGCGTCCGATCTGGTCAATCACGGCAATCAATTCTCGGTTCATAGGCCACGTACCCCGCTACAGTCGGTCTGTTCTTTCTCGCCGTTCCTCAAAACTCCACCTCGAGCCGCGCTTCCGCGATCCGCTCCCAGTCAATCTGAGTGGTTGGCTGAGTGGTTGGCTGGATCGCCGGCTGCCCCGCCCGTCCTTGATGCGCTGGCGGCAAGGACAGGGTCACGCCCCTGTCACTCACCTCGACCAGCCGCCCGACCACGCGCCACTGCCCCTCGCAGGGCTGCCGCAGCTTGAGGCTCACCAGCTTGCCGAGCGAGCGGGCGTAATCGTCGCGCCGCTTCAGCGGCCGATCCAAGCCCGGCGAAGACACTTCCAGCGTATAGGCGTGAGGCACCGGGTCCTCCACGTCAAGCGCGTGGCCGAGCGACAGGTGCACCTGCTCGCAGTCGCTCAGGGTCACCCCCCCGGGCTTGTCGATATAGACCCGGAGCAGGGTTCGGCCCCCTTGGCCCAGGCAATCCACGTCCACCAGCTCTAAGGCCAGGGCGCGGACAATCGGATCCGCAATGGCCCGGACCCGCTCGGCTATGTGCCGCGATTCCCGCCCCCCCGGCCCTCGTAATTGCTCTGGTCGGAGCGGCTCCATGACATTCGTCATCGACCCAAACAAAAAAGTGGGCCCAGGCCCACTTCCAAGACAAAACACGTTACCATTTTGCAACAGCTAACGCAAGAGGGCCACGTCCGCGTGAGGCATGAAGCGTAAGGGCTGCAAGCTGAGGCTCATGAGTCCTCAATATTGGATTCCGCCGTTCAGGATTGTTCTCTAGCCGAGCAAGCTTTGGAAACGCGCGCCGAGCAGCCCCGTCAGTTTTCCCGGCCGGCCTTCCCCCACCACTGTGCCGTCGACCCGGACCACCGCCAGAACTTCCACCGTCGTTCCGCTCAGGAAGACCTCGTCCGCCCCGCGCAGTTCCGCCAGCGTGACGGCCCGTTCCCGGACCGCCACCCCTTCTTTGCGCGCCAGCTCAAGCACCAGCGCGCGGGTCACACCGGAGAGGATCCGCTCTCCTTCCGGCGCCGTGAACAGCGCCCCGGCCTGCACCACCATCACGTTGCTGACCGCGCCTTCGGTCACCAATCCATCGCGAACGAAGACGGCTTCGAAGGCGCCGGCCTCGTGGGCCCGTTGTTTGGCCATCACGTTGGGCAGCAGGTTCACGCTTTTGATGTCACACCGGCCCCAGCGCAGATCCTCCATCGTGACGACTCCCACCCCCGTCTCACGCAGGGCTTGGGCCAGCGGTTTCATGGCCCGTATGGTCATGACCACGGTGGAACTGGCCGCAGCCGGAAAGGCATGGTCCCGGGGCGCGACGCCGCGCGTCACCTGGATGTAGACCTTGCTTTCCTCATACCCGCCTCGCTTGATTCCCTCTGCCACGAAGTCCCGCCAGTCCCGGGCTTGATAAGGCATCGTCAGGCCAATGGCTTTGGCGCTCCGCTCCAGACGAGCCAGGTGCGCCTCGAGTTGAAACGGAGTGCCCCGGTAGGTGCGGACCACTTCGTAGATCCCGTCGCCGAACTGGAAGCCCCGGTCTTCCACTGACACCCGTGTCTGTTCGAGCGGCAGGAAGCAGCCGTTCAGAAACCCGATGTCCGGCATTACCGCCCCTCCTTCCGACCCGTGCGCTAACCCGCGTGCCGACCCGCACGGTCCGCCCCGTCTGCCACGTGCACGAGGAAGACCCGCCGGTCCTCAGCCGTAAATTTCCATCCCATGCGCTTTTCGAAAACCAGCCGGTGCATGCCGGCGGTGACCGCGCGAAACTCGAAAGTCCGCCGCCCGGAATCGACGGCATTGCCGCTGGCGGTTCGGAGAAAGTCGTCTCCCACGAGCACCATCGAGCGCGCATCATAGGAAGGCACCCATTGCTCCCCCCTCGTCCGGTCCTCCCAAAGATGCACGTGGAAGCCGGCATCCACAGAAGCCGTAATCGACTTGACGCCCTGATCCGGATCCGCCACCGACCCGTCAGGCCCTGACGACGCGGTCACTTTTTATGCCCCTCCTCGCACTCCGTACGATACCCCTGCAATCCCCTCCGTTGCGCCAGACGACCCCGACGGCTCCGCCTCAGGTTTTACGGCGCCCCCCGACAAACACTTGCCGGTCCTTGACCCGCACCTCGTAGCTCCCCACACAATAGCCTCCCCCGTCGGTGGCCCGTCCATTCCGGACATCAAAGGCCAGGTCGTGCCAGGGGCAGGAGACCACGCAGCCTTTCACGTGCCCTTCGCCCAGCGGACCTCCTTCATGGGGACAGATATTGTAAATGGCATAGAACGACCCCTCGATATTGAAAAGAGCGATCGGCTTGTCATGCACCTGGACGACCTTGGAGGCACCGGGGGTGATATCTTCGACCTTGGCGACCAGTTGGAATCCTTCCATGCAGTCTCTTCCTTCCTGCCTTTCTTGAAAATGATGCACGCTCTTTTCCCGATGTCCACCGATTCATCACCCTAGACGCCTCGCGCCTAGAGTCGGAGCGTGAATTTCAGCTCCATCCCGCGGACGATTCCCTCTTGCTTGACGAAACCGGCTGCGGTCTGGATCAGGTACCGGACTTTCTCCGGCGGCGGACCATAGAGGGGACAGGGATCTCGCGGGCAGGGTTCCGCCCCTTCCACAAGATCAACCACGTGTCGGCTCTCGTCCGCCCAGATCATGTCGACCGGAAATGTGAACCCCTTGGTCCTGACACGATGCAGGTCGGAGGTCTCGAAGATATACAGCATCCCCGAGTCCGGCGGCAATCCTTCCCTGAACGCCAGGCCGAACAGGATCTTTTCCGGCGTATCGGCCACCTCCGCTTCCAACTGCTTGCCGCTCGGGAAGGTGACAATGATGGTGTCGCTGTCTTTCTGACTGGTCATGAACCAACTGCCCATGATCAGCAGGAACGCCAAGGCAATCAGCACGTAGACACGGCCTCGCTTCGGCGGGGACTTTGATGGGGTCGGTAATTCAGCCATAATTCTCCTGGATTGGCTCGCACATATGCCGTCCTCATTTTTAGGAGGAGGACACCGGCGGTCTAGGCCCAATGGCCCATACAGATCAACCAGATAGGCCTTCTGATCGCTGTTTTCTCTGTTGACTTGGAAAAGGAGCGCAGTCTAGAATGACTCCACCCTGCGACATGACTATGGTCAGGGTCGCAGGGTCTTGTCAATACCGTCTGAAGGAGGCGAACGTCATGGCTCTTTTAATTACCAGTGAATGCATCTCCTGCGGAGCCTGCCTGCCGGAATGTCCGAACGAGGCCATCTTCGAAACGCGGAGCGACGCCGAGAGTAAGGGATATCATGTAGGCGAAGGGCAGGGCGAGGGGGACAGCATTTATGTCATCACCCATGATCGCTGCACCGAATGCGTCGGCCACTTCGATGAGCCGCAATGTGCCGCCGTGTGCCCGGTCGACAATTGCTGCATCTCGGATCCGGCCTACCCGGAGACGACCGAGGTGCTCCTGGAAAAGGCTAAGAAGCTCAACCCAGACAAAGAGATCGACGCGGGCAAGGTCTGGAGCGGCGTAAGGAACTAGGCATCGCCGTTCTCGTTCGGTACGATTTCGACGCATCGTCTCACATTCTTTGAGGAAAGCCCCTCTCCCGGCCGGGAGAGGGGCTTTTTCTTTTTCCGGCTGCTCCCCGATGATATAATGTTGATACCGGCCGGACGGGCGAGCCGAAGGCAGACCGTGAACACAGGGCCGGTCCTCGGTTTTAACCCATTCGCACGGAGGTCTAGCCATGCGCATGAAATGGGTTTTTCCCCTCTGTTTGGTGGCGAGCTTGTGGGTTTTGACACCCGTTCAAGGCCATGCGGATGACCTCACCAACGTCATCGAGAGCTTCATGGCCAAGCAGTTCCCGGAATCCCGCAGCCACTTCTGGGTCGTGAACGGGACTCAGTGGCAAGCTGAAAACGAAGTGGTGGTGGATCTGAATACGGTGGTGCTGGGACGCTCAGGCCCATCGCCAACCGAAAACCGATTCTTGCTATTGATCGTGGGAGGGAAGCTGGCGGCTGCTCAGAATATCCCGTTAGATGCGGGCGTCGACTGCCAGCCAGAGCAAGCCTAACCGCTGCATGATACGTCACATCGACCCGGTCGAAAGTCAAACGCCCCGCTCGCCGTTTGAAGACGAGCGGGGCGTTTGACTTTCCGGTCTATTCGTCGGAGCGGTCGTTACTTAATCATCAAGAACTTACCACCCACGTGGGCCGGGTGGAGATGGCACTTGTAGATCAGGGTGACCCCCTGCGTCGCATAGAAGAGGTCGCTGGTGGGGATGCCGATGTATTTGGTCTCGCCCGGCTTCAACACCAACTGGGCCTTCAACACGGTCGGGGCGCCGAAGGACTCATCCGCCGTCAGCAGGAACCCGTGCTCGGCCGAGGACTTGTTCGTCACCTTGAGCACGACCGGACGGCCGGGCCGCACCTTGAAGTCAATGATCGTCGCGGGCGGATACCAGACCTTCGTTTCCCCGATCTCCAACGCGTAAAGTTCCTGATCGACGGTCAGCTCCTTGAACGGCTGACCGACGACCGACCCGGTGTCCAGATCGCCGACCTCGACGCCGCCGGCGTGGTGGGCAAACGAGGTTGACACCCCGGCCACAATAACAACAAGGCCGAAGAATACTGAGAAGAGCATCTTACCCATGGCCTACCTCCCTTGGAAGAAAAGAGCTGTGATTAGGTTAGTGAATGAGGAATCTCTCAGCGGCGTGCCACGATCTTCTGCTGAGATTCTGGCTCGATGACCGCTCCTGCACAGACTAAAGACCATACGAACGGACATGACAACGGGTGCTAGATATAGCACAGGCTTCAGTCGGAAGCAAGAAGGTTATTTCACCCCCCTCAACTTTTCTAGCCTGTCGAATTCTTGCAGGAATTTCCCATTATCCGGGCTCGGCCCGGCCGCTTACCGGCTCGTCGTCGCACCCGCTGAAACAACGCCGGCATCCACCTCGCTCCGTCCCATCAAGAGATCAAACGGCGCGTAGTCATCGGTCAGGACAACCCCCGGGGGCCAGTCTTGTTCCCGCCTGGTTGCCAGCAGCGCCGGCAGCTCAAACGGCAACCGGCGTTCCGCCACCAGCTTTTGCACCAGCGCCGAAAATTCCGGTTGGCGGATCATGGTGGCGGGAGTCCCGGTAAAGAGAATCAAGTTTTCCGCGCCCGGGTACTTGCTCTTCAATGGCCCCCTGGCGCTGAACGACTCGATGGTCGGGAAGACGGTCCGGAGGGTGGCGACGACCGCATAGGTCCGTAGACGATCCGGCCCGTCCCCGGTTGAGGCCAGATTCACCGCCAGCACGCCGTCGGCACTCAAATGCGTGCGCACCTCCTCGAAGAACTCCTTCGTCGTAAGGTGAAAGGGGATGAGATGCCTGGCAAAGACATCCACCCAGATGACGTCGTACCGGGCGTCGGTCGTGCGCAGGAACACCCTGGCGTCCTTCACATAAACGTGATGCTTGGGAGGCGGGGCGTAGTCGAAATGCTGTTCGGCCGCGCGGACCACCGACGGGTCTACTTCGACGATATCGACTTCAAGGTCCGGCCAGTACCGGGCCAGCCATTTGGGAAGCGAGGCCCCGCCATGGCCCAGGATCAGCGCCCGCTGGGGATGGGGCGCCAGGGCCAGTGCGCCCATCATCAACTGACTGTATGGAAGGAACAACTCAACCGGGTCGGCCCGCCACATGACCGCATGGAACGTCCGGTCCAAAATCAGATACCGCAACAAGTCCGTGTCCCTCACGCGGATCTGCTGATACGGACTGTCTTCTTGATACACCGGCGCAGGGAGCACCAGATCCGGATGAAGCCCCAGCCACCCCAAGCCGACGCCGCCGCCGACCAGAACGAGGCTCCCGACCGTCCGGGCGACCGTCCTGATCCGGACCGCCACCGCACGCCACCACCAGAACAAACCGAGCAGAAGCTGCACGGCGCCCAGGACCGCCACCATCGTCATGCTGCCCAGCCAGCTCAACAAAAAAAACGCGGTCCCCCAGGTGCCGACCAGACTCCCCACCGTTGAAACCGCGATCATCCCGCCCGTGTGCCGGCCCAGGTGCCCCATGTCCTCGATCGAGAGACGGAGCAGTGCGGGGAGCGCTCCGCTCAATCCGAAGGCCGGAGGCGCCAGGAGGATGCTGGCCGCCAGACAGGGACCCCAGCGAGGATCTTGCACCCAATCGGCAACCGCGAACATCACCGGATGTCCCTTCCAGGCCAACAGGAAGGTCCAGGCCCCCGATGCCAGCAGAAGGCCGGCGAGTACGGCCCCGCCAGGACGACGGTCCGCCAGCCAGCCTCCCATGGCGTAACCGCTGCTCATGGCGGCCAGGATCACGCCGATGAGCGCCCCCCAGACAAAGAGGGAATTCCCGAACACCGGGGCCAGGAGCCGGCTCCCGAGGATCTCCAGCGCCATCACGACGGCCCCCGTGATGAACGCGGTCGCAAAAAGCCACAGACGGGCCGAGGCCGTGCCGGATGGAGCGGTCATGCGCCGGTCAATCCAAGGGAAAATCGGGGGGACGCCGTGAACGACATGCGGGTGTTCGAAGGGATCAGAGGGTGCCCCAATTCTTGAAGTAGCGGAGGAGGCTCCGAACCGAAATGATGCCGACGATTTGCCCGTCCTGCGTGATGCCCAAATGCCTGATACCCCGCTCCGCCATGAGGTCGCTGGCCTCGTGGGCGGAGCGGTGGCTCTCGATCGTGATGACGGGGCTGCTCATGACTGCGCGCACTTGCATGCGTGCCGGATCGAGCCCCTCCGCCATGACCTTCCGGACGAGGTCCGTCTCGCTCACCACGCCCACGTATGAGCCCCGGTCAGAGACAAGCATGGCGCCGATCTTGTGATCGCGCATGAGGCCGGCGGCCTCGGCCAGCGTCGCATCGGGACTGATCGTCCGGATGTTGCGGCTCATCATCACGGCCAGGGGCCGCAACATCGCACCGCTTTGGGTCGCCATGGCTCGCTCTCCCACACCTGTGCCGGCGGAGGCAAAATTGTACTGGACCCTCTCCGGTCTGTCAATTGAGCCAACGGCCAGGCAGGGACACGCAACGCCATAGGTCCCGAAAAGAGCGAGGTCGAGCCTTCAGCTTTGCTTGCGGCTTCACAGGCTCCTTGCTATACTCGCGCCTGCGTCACGGGTAGGACTGCCACTGGGAAAGGCCTTCGCATGAACATCAGTATCATCGGGACCGGCTACGTCGGGCTGGTGACCGGGGCCTGCTTCGCCGAGTTCGGGGTCAACGTCACCTGCATGGACCTGGATGCCGGACGGATCGAAAGACTGGAGAAGGGCGACGTCCCTTTTTACGAGCCGGGGCTGACGGAACTGGTCGCCAAGGGGCTCAGAGAAAACCGCCTGGCCTTCACGACCGACATCGCCAAGGCGGTCGAACAGGCCCTAGTCATTTTCATCGCCGTCGGCACTCCGTCGCGGACGGACGGCTCAGCCGATCTTTCCTACGTCGAGGAGGTCGGCCACGGCATTGCCCAACACATGACCGGCTACAAAGTCATCGCGACCAAGTCCACGGTCCCGGTGGGCACCGGGGAGAAACTGCGTGACGTGATCAAATCCCGCCAGTCCACCAGTTGCCGGTTCGACATGGTCTCCAATCCAGAATTTCTGCGGGAAGGCTCGGCCATCGAAGACTTCCTCAGACCCAACCGGGTGGTCATCGGCGCAGGCAGCCCCGAGGCCGTCGCCATCATGAAGGACTTGTATCGGCCCCTCTATCTGATCGAGACCCCCTTCGTGATCACCGACATTCCCTCCGCGGAAATGATCAAGTATGCTTCCAACGCGTTCCTCGCGACCAAGATCTCCTTCATCAACGAAATCGCCAACCTCTGCGAGAAAGTCGGCGCGGATGTCCAAGTCGTGGCCAAAGCCATGGGCCTGGACCATCGCATCGGCCCCAAGTTCCTCCACGCCGGCCCCGGATTCGGCGGGTCGTGCTTTCCCAAGGATCTCGCGGCCCTGGTTCAAATCGGGGAGCGAGCCGGGCAGGAAATGGCCATCGCCAAATCCGCGGTCCGTATCAACGAACAGCAGCGGTTGCTGATGGTGGAGAAGATCCGAGGGGCTTTGGGGGGACTCAAGGGCAAGACGGTCGGCCTGCTCGGGCTCTCGTTCAAGCCGAACACGAACGACCTGCGAGAAGCCCCGGCTCTGGCCATTGCCGAAAAGCTGATGGCCGAAGGCTGCCAGGTCCAGGCCTATGACCCGGCGGCGCTGGAGGAAGCGGCAAAACTCCTCCCGAAAATGATTCCCTGCCCTGACGCTTATAGGGCCGCGGAAGGAGCCGATGCGCTGGTGCTCATGACGGAATGGAATCAGTTCCGCAACTTGGACTTCGAACGGATGAAAAAATCGTTGCGCCGTCCTCTGTTCATCGACTTGCGCAACGTCTATGAGCCGGAGCGCATGGCGGCTCTGGGTTTTCACTATGTCTCGGTCGGCCGACCGGCCAGGACTCCGAAGACCAGCGCGTGAGCATTCAGGCGGTCACGCCTGGGTGCCCAGTTGTTTGACCCCGTCGTCCTTCGGCTTCGGTTTATACCCCATCCGATCCAGCACCTTCATGATCCGGCCCTTGAGCCGCTCATCCGCCTCGCCCAACGCCACCGCCAGCGGCTCCACGGCCGGCTTTCCGATCTTGCGGATGATCTCGGTGGCGGACTGGCGTAATTCATCTTCCTCCGACACCAACAAGGGAATCAGCAGAGGGACCGAAACGGCTCCCAGCTTGATGAGCGAATCGTAGGCGCGCTGCCTGACATCCCCCACTTCATCGGTCAGCGCTTCGACCAGCGGGCTCACCGCCCGCTCATCCTTGAGGTCCCCCAGGGCCTCGGCCGCATACTTGCGGTTGAGCCAGTGGGTATCTTTCAAATCCAGCAGCATGGCATCCGCTTTCGCCGCGTTCGGGTCCTTGGAACGCACCCGGAAGCTTTTCGCGACGCGCTTGCCCCCCTCTTCCACTACCCTGATGGTCGCCCCGTCCCCGGCCTTGATCTTCTGGAGGTCCTCCAGCGCTTCCTCGGCCACGTCCAGGACGACCGTCTTCCCGTCATAGGCCAACAGCTCCACTTCGAGCTGTTTCGCCGCCTGGTTCACCGACACGACCTTCTCGGTGACCAGGTTGAACCCGTCTTTCTTGGCCCCCCCCTTGGGACCGATCTGAATCAGCTTTGCCGGCTGCTGGGGAGTTTCGTCTGCCATAGATGACCCTCTCTAGCCTTTCATGAAAAAAGAATGTCCCTTACTTGGTTGCCTGTGGCTTCCAGCCGAGGCTGGCCAAGGCCCCTTCCACGGTTTCCTGGACCATTTCGTTCTCGTCTTCCAGCAACGGCACCAGCGATTCGACTGCCCGCCGATCGCCCAGCCTCGCCAGGGACTCGGCCGCGTTCCGCCGGACCAGCCAGTCTTCGTCTTTCAGGGCCTCGATCAAGGGATCGATCCCCCTGGAGTCGCCGATCTTGCCCAAGGCCTCGGCCGCGTGCCGGCGCACCATCCAGTTGTTCCCGAGCAACCCGTCGATCAGGGCCTCAACGGCGCGCACGTCGCCGATCTTTTTCAAGACGCGCGCGGCATCCTCGCGGAGCGTGCCGTCGGTGAGCGCCTCCACCAGCCCCGGTACGGCCCGCGGGTCCCCCACCCGCTCCAGCGCCCAGACCGCCGCGCCGCGGACCGCGCCATCTTTGTCTTTGAGCGCGCGAATGAGCGGCTCGACGCCGCGTGGGTCCTTCAGCTTGCCGAGCGCCGAAGCGGCCTGTTCCCGCACGGCCCACTCATCGTCCTGCAAGGCTTCGATGAGGGGCTCCACCGCCGCCGGACCGATCCGGACGATCGCGCTCGTGGCCGCCTCCCGGATGACCGCATCCTCGTCGGCCAGCATCCCGATCAGCCCCGGCAGAGCTTCCCAACCCATCTGCCCGAGGCTGGCCGCCGCATGGTCACGCAAGGCCTCGTTCTCGTCCCGCAGAGCCGAGAGCAACTGATCGACCCGATCGGCCTGATGATCCATCCCCTGCCCATGCTTTTGCCCATGCCCTTGCCCCTCCGCGTCACTCATCCTCATCCTCCCCTTTGTGCCCGGCCCCTGCACCCGCCTGCTCGGCCTGCATGACCGCGGCCTGGAGCTTGTCCACGATCATCCCGGCATTATAGGAGACCAGCCCGTCCCGGTCGGTCTTGAGCCGTTCGAACAGGTCCTGGTAAGGACGCAGGACCTCCACGTCCTTGACCTTCGCCAGGGCCTCCATGGCCAGGGTCCGCAGCGGGCGGATCGGAATGGCTTCGATGAAGAGTTGCACCGGACGCGCATCCCCGAGCAGGCCCAACGACTTCAAGGCCAGTTCCTTGACCCCCGTGTCCTTGTCCTCCCGGAGCCGTTCCATGAGCGGCTCCACGGCGCGGAGGTCGCCGATCTTGCCCAGCAAGTCGGCGGCAGCCTCGCGCACCAGCCAATCCTCGTCCTCAAGATATTCGATCAAGATCTCGACGCTCGGACGGCCGATCCCCAGAAGGTCGATCACGGTGGCCATCCGGGCTTCCTCGCGCTCGCCGGCTCCCTCGACATTGCGCAACGCATCAAAGGCCTGATCGATCCGCTCCCGGATCGCCCCGAGCTTCCGGAGCGTCCGCACCGCGACCTCCTGCAAAGCCGGGTCTCCCATGGCATCCACCAGCGCATCCGCGGAACGGGGGTCCAGCAGGTGCTCCAGGATCGCGCCGGCGGTCACGCGGGCCGCTTCGTCCTGATGCTTGAGCAGGGCGCTCAAAGGGGTGATGGCGTTGGGGATCAACCCCAGCAGGCCGGTCACCAGCTCACGCTGGCCTTCTCCCGTCAGCTCATGCAGATCTTCGACCAGGGCCGAGGCTGCATCCGTACCAAGAACCCCGGCCATCTGCTCCAGCGCCAGCGCGCCCGCTTTGCGGACGGCCGGCTCCTCGTCCTTGAGCAGCCGCACCAGCGGTACCCCGCCTTTGGGGTCTCTGATGCGGGCCAGCATGCCCGCGGCCTCCATCTTCAAGGCGGGGCTGCCGGTCTCCAGGGCATGAACGAGCCCCTCGACGGCTTTGGGCCCTCCCTTCAGACAGGCAGCCGTCGCGCGCATCCGGCGCCAATCCTCTTCATGGACCAGCTCCGCAATGAGAGTTTCGAGCGGCTCTTTGGGCATGGTCCCAGTCAAATCCGCCCCGCTCTCCAGCCTAACTGAGCCAGGGCTTCTTTCGCGTAGAAAAGAATGTTCTCGTCCCGCTCTCTCTTCAGCACTCCCAGGAGGGGGGGGATCGCCGGCTGACCGAACGCCACCAGCGCCGTCGCCGCCTCAGCCCGGATCACCGTGTTCTGGAGCGCACCGACCAGCACAGGGATCGTGGTCTCGTCCCGGATCAGGGCGAGCCCTTTCACGGCCGCCTCCATCGCAAACATTTCCGCGTCCCACCGGTCTCCACAACCGTGGATGGACCGGCTGTCGGCGGGTCTGCTGGCTCCGGTGACCACCGACACCAGCGCCGGTACGGCCCGCCGGTCACGGATTTTCCCCAGGGCTTCGATCGCCAGCGGACGAAGCCCCACGTCGGTCATGGCCGTCAGCAGGAAGTCGACGGCCCGGGCATCCCCGATCTCGCCCAGCGACCTCGCTGCATCCTCCCGAATCGCCGTATCCTGATCGTTGAACAACAGGAACAGGAGCGGCTCGACCGACAAGGGCGACCTGATCTTGCCCAGCGCTTCCACCGCATGCAGCCGGACCAGCCATTCGTCATGCTTCAGGGCTTCCAGTAGCAGGGGCACCGCCGCCTGCCCGATCAAGGCCAAGGCATGGGCCGCATCCACCCGCACCGCCTTGACCTTGTCTTGCAGCAACGGCAGAAGCGGCTTGACCGCCCGGGCGTCGCCGATGCGGCCGAGGGCCTTGGCCGCGTGCATCCGGACGATCCAGTCGGGGCTCCCCAGCGCCTTGATCAGCGGATCGATGACCCGGACATCGCCGATCGTCGAGAGAATCGAAGCGGCCGCCTCTTGGACGGACAGGTCCGGATCGTCCAGGCAGGCCCCCAGGGCCGCCACCGAGGCTTCTCCGATCATGGTCAAAGCGGCCACGGCAGCGGCGCGCACGGCCCGGTCCGAGTCTCCCAGGATGGCGATGAGAGGCTCCACGGCCCGTGCGTCACGAAACGCTCCCAGCGCCGCCGCCGCTTCTTCGCGGACAGCCCAATCTTCGTCCTTCAGAGCGGCGATCTGTTCTCCAACGCTGTCCACCATTGTCATGACCCGCGTCACCGATCCCCGCGGAGCCGCCGGGACCGGCTCCGCGCTCCAATCACTCACGGGACATGGGGTTCGGGACCGGCATGAGATGAACACACAGGCGAGCATCCGGTGCTGGTTCCGCACCGCCCAGATGCGAAGGAAATGAATTCATCGTACCTTAACACAGCCTTTTTTTGACGGTCAACAGGAATCCGGCAGCCCGGGCGGCCGAACAGGCACCAGCCCGTCTTTGCAGGACCATCGGGGTTTTCCGAGCGGTTGACAGAGTGCTGGACCGGTCTATAGTATGACCAGCGAGATCCATCGCGCAGATTCATTCACCTGCCCGTTTGCATCCAACAGACGCTGTGACCGTTCAGCTAAGGAGGCTCCCGATGCGCATCGTATCGACCATACAGAACTGGTCTCGCCGGGGACTGCTGTTCGCACTGTCCCTCGTGACGGGTGTGGGCCTCGGCCTCTCCTGGTCCTCCGACGCCCAAGCCTACGAAGTCTGGATCACGGACCAATCGGATACGGCCAAGGAAAGCGGGGGCTTCCTCTACATCTACGACGGCGCAACCCTGGCGGCCAACCCTTCGAGCGCCAAGCCCCAGGTCACGATCGATCTGGGCGGCGAGGTCAACAAGTTCTGCGAGGAGGCGACCAAGAAGGCGGTCCGCCGCCCGCACATGCTGTTTTTCACCAAGGATCAGTCCCACCTCATCCTCTCCTTCCTGAGCGGACAGGTGCTCTTCATGGACGCAACCACGAGGAAGCCGGAAGCCTGCCTCTCCATGGGTAAAAACGTCCACGCGGCCTGGCCCGCCCCTGACCAGAAGATGGCGATCGCGGCCAACATCGCCGAGAAGAAGTTCATCCGGATCTGGACCGACTACACCGCCCATACGTTCGGCTTCGACCCGGAGAAGGACGTGATGAACCTGGGGGCCCTGGAACGGGGGGAACAGCCGGACACCGCGCCGATCTGTCCCATCACGGACGCATCCGGCAAGTACGCCTTCATCACGTTGCGGGGCGGCGGGCTGTTCGTCGCGGACGTCACGACCACCCCGATGAAAGTCGTTGCCATCTTGAACAACGTCGAGATTCATCCGGCCGGCTGCGGCGGCATTCAGGTCGGCGACACGATGTACATCAACTCGGGCGGCGGCTGGCCGATCGCTCCGCTGTCCTACGACGTCTACGCCGTGGACATGGCGAACCTGCCCAAGTCGGTCTCGGCCAAGCTGATCACCTCGCGCGACGAGCGGTTCGCGGACTCGCACGGCATGGCCGCGGTGGGACGGTACCTCTGGAGCGCGGACCGGGCCGGCAACAACATCGAGATCATTGATACGTTGACCAACCTCAGCGTCAACTCCATCGACTTGGTCGGCCCGGCCAGCAACGACCCGGCGCCGGACCTGATGGACGTCTCCCCGGACGGAGCCTACGTGTTCGTCGGCACCCGCGGGCCGAACCCGCTCACCGGCAACGACAAGAACGTGAACAACGCGAAGGGTTCGACGCCGGGCGTGGGTGTACTAAAGGTAACGGACGGCGGAAGGAGCGGTCAGTTCGTCGGGGTGGCCCGGATCACCAACATGAAGGACGGCAAGGAAACGGCCGACAACCACGGAGTGGCGGTCAGGAAATAGCAGGTTGTCGAGGAATACAAACCGCCCTAGGTCCCGATCACGTCTCCGGAGGGACCGAAGCGTCCGGTGTCGCCCAGGGGACGATCGACCCGGAGGTTGTCGGTCTTGAACGAGTCGACTGTCTCTTCCTCCGAAGGCGGTTCCCAGCCCAGCTTCCGGAGCGTTTCCAAGGCCAGCTTCCGCAGGGCGTCGGCGGCGCTCAACCGGCTGGTCGCAAACGACAGCGCCCGCTCGCTGGAATCGACTTCGGAAGCCTTGGGGTCGTGCAGGAAGGACACCAGCGGCTCGATGGCGGCATCCCCGATCAGGACCAGGGAGTCGGACGCCCGCTCGCGCAAAACATTGTCCTTCAGCAGCATAATGAGGTCGGGGATCACGTGCGGGTCCCGGAAGTGGCCCAGGGCGGTGGCCGCCGCCTCCTTGATGAAGGCCTCTTCGCTGACGATGCAGCCGGGGGTCGGCGTCCCCTCCTGACGGATGCCCTTCCCTTTGAGCGCATCCAGCACCGGCGGCAGGGCCCGGGCGTCGCCGATCATGCCCAGCGACATGATCGCGTGCCGCTTCACAGCCCCGTCCTTCATCGCCTCCATCAGCGCATCAATGGCCTTCGGATCACCGATCATTCCCAGGGCGATCGTGGCGTCTTCCCGGACCGCCCGGTCCGGATCCTTCAAAGCCTCGATCAAGGCATCCACGACGCGTTGGTCCTTCACCCAGGATCGGCCGAACTGGTAGTCGCTGGTCATGCCGCCCAGAGCCCTGGCCGCATGGCAGCGGACCACGTAATCCGGGTCCTTGAGCGTCTGGATGAGCGGCTCGACCGAAGGAGCCCCGATCGCCACCAAGGCCGTCCCCGCCGTTTCCCGTACCGTTTTCGACGAATCCCGGAACAGCTTGAGGAGGGCCGGGATGGCCTTGGCATCGCCGATTCTTCCCAAAGCCTCAGCCGCCGCGCTCTTGACCGCGCCGTCGCGGTCCCGACAGGCCGCGATCAAAGCCTCCACCGCCCTGGTGTCCTTGATCTCGCCGCAAGCCTTGGCCGCATGTTCCCGCACCCGCCACCGCTCGTCCTTCAAAGCCTTGATGAGCCGGTCCACAACCGCGGGGCCGAGGCGGGCCACGGCGGCCACCACGTCGTTGCGCACCTCCATGATGGGATCGTTGAACAAAGCGACCAGCGCTTCCACCGCCTGGGGGCCGCCGATCCTGGCGACACCCAGGCCGGCGTGAGCGCGCACCGACCAGAATTCATCTTCGCAAGCCCGGATCAGCGACTCCAGCGTGTTCGGATCGGCCAACTCGGCGAGAGCCTTGGCCGCCTCTTCCCTTGTCGCGTCGTCGGCGTCTTCCAACGCTTCCAGCAGGTCATCAACTGCGTCAGCCATGTGGTACCTCTAATTCCTTCGCCAGGCACGTTCCCCCGGCGGCCCCGACTCAATAGTCTCGCTGGCCCCCGTAAGGCTGGGTCCTGCTGCACTTCACCGTCAGGGTCTGAGTGCCGCGCCCCGACACACATTGATCCAATGTGGGCGAAAAGTCCAGCACCCCTTCCAGCGTCACCACGAAGGGGAAGTCAAACGTAAAGGTGCCGAATCGATAGGAGCCTGGTTTCAGCTTCAATGCGTAGGGCGCCGTCGTCCGGAGCGCCTCGGTGCTGTCGGGATCGAGAGTCATGATCATCGGGGTCTTGCCCGGCACCTGCCACCAGGTGGGCGGCGTCAAGGCCGTGGCATCCACGGTAATGCTGTATTCCTTGGAATAAGCCGGAGGGGGCGCCGCGGCCGCCACCGGCTGATGCCCCATCATGAGCAGGCCAAGAAACAGCCCGCAGCTCACCCAGGCACGCCGCCCTATCACTTTTGCGATCGTCACGTTTGTCATCGGCGCCTGGGCCATCGCGAGACAAGGTTGCCTGCCCAGCCTACTGTGCCTTGCCATCAGCACCAGCAGATCCTTCTTGATTCACGGTGGCAGACCGCGGTGCTGTAAAAATTTCCTCCACGGCCTTGCTCTCCCATTCCGTATGAGTCTCCAGCCCCAGCGTCCGCATCACGGTCGCTCCCGTGTCGATGATCGAGACGGGCTGCTTGATCTGGTGTCCCGACTTGATCCCGGCCCCCCAGGCAATCCAGGGGACATGAGGTGCCGCACCGGTCCCGTTCCCGCTCGCCTTGGCCTCCCCTTGGACATTGAGCGCCGTCACGAAGACCGTCGTCCGATCCAAAAGCCCCAGGTCCCGATAGATGCCGAGGATCGAGCCGATCGCCGCATCCACCGTCCGCAACGACTCCCGATAGGCCGGCGAGTTCCACCCCTTGGCCAGGCCGGCCCGGCCCGGCTCCGGCAGATGCACGACCAGAAAATGGGGCAGGGACAGGATCGCATGTCCGTAGCCATGACCGCTCGTGGCCTTGCGGAAGTATTCACGGATATAGCCGACCACGGTGTTGGTGCTGCATTCCGGCTTCAGCGGGCCACACATCTGATAGTCCGTGTAAGGCTCCGGCTTGGCCAATTGATAGAGGGACTCGTCCATGAAGAAGATGGCGCTGTCCTTGCCCCCGCTCAGATCCAAGTAGTCAAAGACGGTCGGCGGACGCGGGTACCCCCGGATAAAGTCAAAACTGTTCCAGGTGATCCCATGTTTTTCAACCGGCAAGCCGGTGAACAGCGAGGCCATCGTCGGCAACCGGAGCGGCGAGCTGACGCCGGTCGCGGCCCAGGTCACGGACCCTTCCTTCACCAAACGGCCGAGCACCGGCATCGGTCCGGCCTTGAGAGCTCCCTGCCCCGCCCCTTCCAGGACAAAAAGGATGACGTGTTCAGGCTGGATTGGCTTCGAGGCAGGAGCGGAGGCTTTGGCGGCCGATGCGATCAGGGGGAAGGTGGCACCGGCCAGAATCAGCCCGGCAACGGCCATTGCGAGAAGCCACGCTCGTGAGTCAGCACTCTTGTTCATCTCAATTCCTTTGCCCTTACCACTTTGCCTTGGAAGCAAAAAGTACCTTAACATGCCCTTTTCTGACCGGTCAACCAGCACGGAGGCCGGGCACTGGTAAAGTTTCAGCCCAGTAGCCCGACAATCTCTTCCACCGACCACACA
>CAZKHY010000001.1:46208-71297 GCA_964552455.1 uncultured Nitrospira sp. | reverse complement strand
TACATTGTCGCTACCTCTATCAAATGCATACAGCAAGACCACTTTTGGCGGAAGATATCTCCCATGACAGAATGGCAAGCGGCGAGTGTTATATGCCTCGTGGTTACTCAGATCACTGTCAACAACCAGGCCAATGCTCTCTGATCGCTTATAGCGAGGCTCCTTCATCAATTCTGTGAGGGCCATTAGCCAACCAAGCTGTTCTTGATTCTTACTCACCCCGAGGAACTCAAGACAGAACGTGGCCTTAGGTCGTACTTTTCTGACTAGGCCAGCAGCCCCGGCTTCCCAATTCCATTCCCCCTCTACTACACCTGTCACCGAAACTTGCTCTCCGCGAATTATACGAGTACCAGTATCAATAGCCACTAGCCTTTCGAAGCTCTCAATCGCCCTGTTGGGAACGAATGGAATATCAGCATCAATTACGGGAACTCTTGTGACAACCTTTGGCTCCTTGTTCGAACGTGGATAGGTGGTCTGGACATAGGTGTTAGTCATTTCCTGCATGAACCGAACACATGACCCGTCAGGAGAAATCTCCAGTCCAATCTCCATTACCTCCCCCGCTGTGGTCCCGTATATCCATTCTGTCCTCGGTTTCTTCCCTGAACCAGACATGTCTCACCTCTGCCTGCGAATCCGGGAGAGTTCTAGTTGAAGATGTTCCCTGACTCTGTATTGAAGAGTTTCGCGAGCCATGTCTGAAAGAGGTTGCTCGACATACCCGATTTCTGGCAGTGTCTCGACATCCGCTAGGCCATGCTCAGGGCGGTTAATAATGTACAGGGAATTGGGCACGTTAACAGTTATGGTTCCCTTACTTTGCGTAAGCGCTATCCCTTTCAAAATCGCACCTCGATGGGCAATCAGAAACACCTGTCGCTTTGCTCGCTTCTTCCAAAGAGGAGGCTCAACACTGATTTGTGCGGATTGGAGATCATGATCTGATAGCATTCGAGACCCCTGGATATAGTAGTAAGTTGATCTTCATACCACAACCAGTAAACGAGTTCAATTTATTACCAGGGCAGGCAGCCATATGCAGGATTCGACCAATACGAGTGGGGCGGAGGAGGCGAGCAGGATCGCTATCTGGTAGAACTTGACGGTGTGGCCCCCTTATAAACTGTCCCCGCTACGGAGCGGCAGGCATCCGGTCACGCCGCCCGGGAGGCAGCCTTTTCCAGCAACTCATGAATGAGCGTTTGATAGGGCTTGCCCTGCTTGGCCGCAATTTTCCGCAGCGAGGCCAGAAGCTTCGGCGAAAGGCGAATGGCGATGAGTTGTTTCGCCATCCCGCTGGAAGGCCTTCCCACCCGGCGCATACGCTTCAATTGCGCATCCGTGGCTTCCGGAATATCGGAAAAGTCAATCTGCGAATCGGGAATATGCCTGACGCTCCTTGCGGCTCGCCTGCCTGGCACTGATGATGCGGATCGTTTCTTTCTCATCGTCGGGTCTCCTTATCGTATAGACCACGAACAGAATGCGCCCCATGAGCGATCGCCCTATCCGTTGGAATCGACGTTCACGCGCGGAATGTTCATCGTCCTCTCCGTCCAATGCATTCCCATCCCCGAATACCGTTGCGGCTTCTTCGAATGAGACGCCATGCTTTTCGAAGTTCGTGATCGCCTTTTGGGCATCCCAGGAAAACACATTCTCGTATATACATGAATTGGGGAGCTAGCGCAACCAAGGAGCGGCGGACCCACCGGCGGGAGAAGCAACCTGAGCAGTCTATTCCACCGCCCCCTCCAGCAATCTCCCCACCGGATCGAGTCTGGCGGCCAGGTCTGCCGGCATACCGTGGCGCTCTTGGAGTAGTTCCGGTGCGTTGTAAGTCAGCCAGACCTTGCCGTCTTGATCTTCCCAGGCCAGGGCTTTCATGGGAAGATCAATCGCCGCGGTGGGCCTGGCCACCATCAGGGCGGTTCCGCCCTTGGGATTCCCAAAGATAAGGAGCACCGTGGGCTTCATGTCGAGCCCCACGTTCTTCGCCTCTCCGCTATGGTCGATGCGGGCGAAAACTTTCATCCCCTTGGCCGTGACCGCCCTCTCGATCCGGTCGATTGTTTCGTGGACCGAATACTTGCTCGGTTTGGTCACCACATTGCCGCCTGCATGAGCCACTCCCGCTGACAGGGACGCGACCGTCACGCTCGTCCACAGCAGACCTTGCAACAGTTCATTCAGAAGCCTCATGCATCACTCCTTTGGCCGGAATCGTCATGAGAGAAAATGGTTGGAATCTTTTTGGCTTTGGACTCACCGGCAAGGGCAGGACCGACACGGGTCACGACGCAGGCTTGAAGCCGCCGGTCACGCAATAGGCGGGCGACAGTTCGCCGCCGTGTCCTTCGGACTTGTGCGTCCAGTTTCGTAATATGCCCTGCTTGTCGAACGTGAGGACATATTCATCGCACCAGGTCCCCGGCGCCCCCCAACTGTTCTGGTTGCTCATTTCTGTTTGCAAGACCTGGTAGACCCAGACCGGCTCCCCGGCCTTGGTGGACGCCATTAGATGGGGCGGTCCCAGCCGCTGGCGGACTTCCTCTTGGGTGGCCCGATCCTGCGCCGACTCCAAATAGATCGTTTCCTTGGGAACGAACAGCGCGCAGCCGATTCCCAGCAGGGCCAGCATGACGAGTGCGATCCGCGTGAACGCCTTCATCTCGAACCTCCCCGCTTGCCAAACCGTCTTATCTGCTCAATCTCATGACTCGTCAAGTCCCGCCATTGGCCCGGCTGGAGGTCTTTCAGCGCAATCGGCCCGATCGCAATCCGAACCAAACGCAGTGTCGGATGGCCGACAGCAGCCGTCATGCGCCTGACCTGCCGGTTCAGCCCCTCCCGCAGCGTGATCTCCAGCCAAACGGTCGGCACGGATTTGCGGAACCGGATCGGCACGGGACGATCCGGCAACTCCGGGGCGGCCGGCAGCAGGCGAACCTCCGCGGGCCTCGTGCGTTTGCCGTTGAGCAGGATGCCCTGCCGCAGCCGTCCCAACGCCTCGCCGTTCGGGATGCGCTCGACCTGAGCCAGATAGACTTTTGGAAGCTTATGCCGCGGGTCCGTAATGTAATGCGCCAAGGAGCCATCCGATGTCAGCACCATGAGCCCTTCGCTATCCGCGTCCAGTCGGCCGGCCGCATAGACCCCGGAGACTTTCACAAACTCGGCCAACGTCGGCCTGCCCCGCTCGTCGGTAAAGCAGGGGAGCACGCCATAGGGTTTGTTGAACGCGAGGGTGCGAGCCGGGGAGAACCGCGCTTGGCCTGGCACTTTTTGCTTCACGACGCAGGCTTGAAGCCGTCGGTCACGCAAAAGGTCGGCGACAGCTCCCCGCCGTGGCGTTCGGATTTGTGCGCCCACTGCCGCAAGATACCCTGCCGGTCGAAGGTCAGCACGTATTCATCGCACCAGGACCCGAATGCGGCCCAACTCTGCTGACTCCCCGGCTCTATCTGGTACACCTCGTAGACCCAGATCGGCTCCCCGGCTTTGGAGGAAGCCACGAGGGTCGGTTTTCCCAGGTGCTGTCGAACCTCTTCCTGCGTGGCCCGGCCCTGCGCGGACTTCAAATAGAGCGTCTCTTTCGCGACAAACAGCGAGCAGCCCATCCCCATCAGGAGCAGACTTGCAAAAACAACTCGCCGTAGTTCCACACACACCTCCCTGCACCAGCAACCTTCACGAATCCAGCCTTGAGGCAGCTTAGGCTCACCAATTCGCCGGATAGCCTCCGGGCACGCAGTACTGGGGCATCCGTTCGCCTGCGTGAAATTCGGACTTGTGGGTCCAGTGCCGCAGGACGGCCTGCTTGTCAAACGTGAGCACATACTCGTCGCACCACATGCCGGTCCAAGACCAGCGTGTGCCCGGATCTTCGACCCGGATGTGATAGACCCACACCGGTTCCCCCGCCTGACTGGTCAAGGCCTTCGTGGGCGCCCCAAGCCGCTGCCGCACGTCTTCTTGCGTCGCCCGGTCCTGCGCCGACTCCAGATAGAGGGTTTCCTGCGGGATGAACAACATGCAGCCGGCAGCCGGGAGGAAGAGGGTGAGAGAAAGAACCAAGAGCCGGGTCTTCATGGGACACCTCCTGGTTGGTGTCGGAGACCAACAGCCAGCTTCTTATTCTACTCTCTCTTTTCGGCAAGAACAGGCCTCAGTACCTTCTGGCCCCGGCTCAGACCACGGCCGGCAGGGCCTGATACCAGCCGTCGGCCCGAATCAGTTCAACCGGCGTATCGAACAGGGCGGTCAGCCGCTCGCTCGTAAGGACCTCTGGTTTGGGCCCATCGGCGACGACCCGGCCCTCCTTCAACAGGACGACCCGCGACACCTCGGGCGGAATCTCATGCAGATGATGGGTCACGAGAACGATCGTCTTCCCCTGCCGCATGAGGCTCCGGACGAGCCCGAGATAGTGGAAGCAGGCCTGCAGATCCAGGCCGCTGGTCGGCTCGTCCAGCACCAGCGTGCCGGGATCATGCACGAGTGCGCGCCCGAGCAGAAAGCGGCGCTGCTCGCCGGTGGACATCTCCGAGAACAGCCGGTCCTTCAGAGCGGTGACGCCCAGCACATCCATAAGCCGGCGGGCCCGCTCCTGCTGCTCGGCGCTGAACTGTTGATAGGCGTAGGTGCCGATGCTGGCGTAATAACCGGACAAGATGACCTCCGCCCCGCGGGCCGCATCGAGGTATTGGTGTTGAAAGTCATGGGAGACGATGCCGAGCCGCGTACGCAGCTCCCACACGTTCCAGCGGTCCCGCCCGAAGAGCCGGATGGAGCTGCCGTTCCGGCGGACGGGATGGAGTTCCCCGGAGAGCAGCTTGAGCAGCGTGGACTTGCCGGCACCGTTCGGGCCGAGGATGGCGGTCTGACAGCCGAGCGCGATCTCGAGCGACAGGTCGGCGAAGACTTGCGTGTCGCCCCGATAGACCGTCGCATGCCTGATGTCGATGACGTTCACCGTCCCGCCTTTCCACCTTCGTCTGATCAGTTCACCATCAAACCCGACCGGAGATGAAAAAATCAACTGCGCGGGTTCCCCCTTATTTTCTCCGAGAAAAACCCGTTCGTCTTGTTTATACTTCCCCTGTTGCCCTGCGGCCGTCCGGCCGGATAACCCTGCGCGCGAGGAACTTCGATGCCTGTCATCATGCAAGCTGCCGGTCCGATCCGTCCTGTTCTGCCGATGTTCTTGTTGGCCGTGACCCTTGTCGCGCCGGTTCTGCCGGCGGCGGCCGAATCGTCCGCTGACCGTCTGGCAGAGACGGTGGAACGGGCCAAGCGGGCGACGGTCGGAATCATGGAGAGTACGCCGGAAGCCCGCCAGTCCGGGTACGAAGCCCGTTTTTCGCTCCGCGGGACCGGCGTGCACCTCCGCGACGGCTATATCGTGACCGCCAGGCACGCGGTCGAACGGCTGGAAGGCGGCGAACCGGTCCTTCCCCTTCAGATCATGGTCCTTACGCAGGACCTCCAGGAGCTGCCGGCCAAGCTCACCGGCGGCAGCGCCTACCTGGACATTGCCGTCTACAAGCTGGAGACGACCGGCGCCGCGCCGATCGCGGCCACTGCGCCGTTCGCCGAAAAAGAGGTGCTGCCGGGCCAGGAAGTCTTCACGGTCGGCTATCCGCTTGGATGGGGGCCGGCCATCGCCTTCGGACGGATGGGCAACCCCAATACGTTCCTGCAAACGGTGGACACCCGTCTGCTTCAGACCGACATTGCCGCATGCAACGGCAATTCCGGCGGCGGGCTCTTCAATGCGAACGGCGAACTGGTCGGCGTGATGCACGCCGTGATCAGGACCGAGCCCTCGCAGGGGGAACAGAGCTGCAGCCGGATCGCCTTTGCCGTGCCGGGCGTCCTGGCCAAGAAGATTGCGGAAGCCCTCGTCAAAGGCGAGAAGCCGGGCTTCTCCAAGCTCGGCCTTCAATTGACGGCGGTCAAGGTGGGGAGCCGGTGGCAGGTCGCCGCCGGGAAGGTCTTTGAGCCGTCCCTCTCCGGAGGGGTTCAGAAAGGCGATCTGCTGCTGGCGATCGAGGGCACGGAGATCACCGACGCCGCATACCTGAAGAACTTCCTGATGGAGCGCACGGCGCCGGGACAAAAAATCACCTTGCGCGTCCTCCGCGGCGGCAAGGAAGTCTCGCTCACGATCACGCTGGGCGGAGCCTGACCCCTGTGGCCTGGCCGCCTATGACAAGGAAGAACCCGGGGGTCCGGAACGTCGTCGCCGCGGGATTGGCCGGTCTGCTCGGACTGGTCACGATGGTCGAGGCGGCCGGGTTCAGGATCACCCTGGCCTTGAGCGGCGACGCCTGCGACCGCCGGCGCGACGCGATCGAGACGGCGCTGAAGCAACTGCCCGGGGTCAGGGCCGTGGACTTCCGCAGCATCCCCGGCCATGTCCTCGTTGACGTGGATCGGGGGAGCGTGACGCCGGACCAGCTCGCCACGGCCGTCAATTCAACCGCATCTCCCGGCGGGCCTTGCAGGGCCGAGGAAATGAAATCCTGCGTCACCGCCGGGAGCCCTCGATAGGCACGCCGCTTCCTCCGCTCCCCGTCACCGAGATCTGTGCGAGCAGGAACAGGATCTCGGCCAACTCCTTGGGATGGGAGATCATGGGCGAATGGTCGGACTCCAGCGTGAACACGCCTTTGAATTTGAACGGGCGCCGCATCTGCTGTTGGCGGGCCAGTGAAATGGCCCGGTCACGGGTACATTCGACAAAGAACGTCGGAACGGATCTGAGAGCCTCCGGGTCGTACGCGGCCGCCTCACGGTTGGGCCCGAGCGGACCGGGCCGCATCCTCTCCAGCGCCCAGGCCACCGCCTCGGGATCGCAGTCCCCGTACAAGGCCTCCCGCACGATGGACTTCGGAATGAACAGGCTGAGGCCGTCCTTCGACGCGTAGGCAAACTGCTCGGCGATGGAGCCCACGTCGCCGCGCGACAGCTCGTCGGCCGATTGGCCTTTCGCCGGCACGAAGGCCGCCAGATAGACCAGGCTCCGGACGCGTTCCGGCACGGCCACGGCGGCTTGGGTGATGACCATCCCGGCCATGCCGTGCCCGACCAGGATCGCCGGCTCCTGACAGGCGGAGAGGGCCTGCCGCACCGCCTCCGCATAACTGTTCAGGGAAATCGCGCCGAACGGCGTCTGGTCGGCCCCGTGACCGGGCAGGTCCGAAGCGACGACGGTGTGCCCCTGGGCCCGCAGAAGCGGCGTCAGCCGCCCCCAGCACCAGGCCCCCTGCCACGAACCATGGATGAGGACGAACGTGCTCATTCGTGCCGTTTCTGCATCACGGGGTGGTTCTTGTCCAGACTCTCGATCACGGCCGTCCGGCACAAGTGAGGAACCCGCGCAAGAAAAGCCGGCATGGCATCCCAGATATAGTCGATGACGGACAGGGTATAGTCGCGCGCCGCCTCGAGGTTATTCCGCCAGTCAGCGATTGCTTCGTGAATGTCGAGCACCGGGTCCTCTTTTTCATAGCGCACCTGGTTGAAGAGGAGCACGTCCCGGTCAAAATGCCGGCGGATGAAGTCCCGATGGTCCAGGCCCATGGCCACGGCCAGGTCCACGCCCTCGAGCAATTCGCGCGTCAGCTTCCGCTGCACGTGCGCCGCAGGATCGACGCCCTTCTCCCGCAAGCGGTCGCGGATCAGCGGATGCACCGGCTGGGGCAGGGCTTCGATGCCGGCGGACCCCACCAGGCAGCGGGACTCTGGCCCCAGCCTGGCTTTCAGGGCGTATTCCGCAACCAGACTCCGGAAGACGTTGCCCGTGCAAATGAACAGAATGGATTTCATGGGAGCCGATTGATCTTGGAAGTTATGTTACCATAGCGTTCTCACGGCGACGCTTTCAACCAGAACGTGACGGTCCGTCATGACACCCGGCAAGGCACAAGCGGACGATCAGAAGCGCAGGACCAGGGAGATCATCAAGATTCTGGATCGGACCTACCAAGACGCGACGCTCGCGCTGCATTTCACGACGCCGCTGGAACTCCTGATCGCCCTCATCCTGGCCGCCCAATGTACGGACGAGCGGGTAAACCAGGTCACCGCCTCGCTCTTCAAAAAATACCGGACGCCGCGGGACTGGGCCGGTCTCGACCGGAGCACCTTGGAGGCGGAAATCAGAAGTACCGGTTTCTACCGCAACAAAGCCAAAGCCATCCAGGAGTGTTGCCGCGAACTCGTCGCCCGGTTCAGGGGACAGGTCCCGGACCGGATCGAGGACCTGATCTCGCTGCCGGGCGTGGGACGGAAAACCGCCAACATTCTCAGGGGCAACGCCTTCGGCCAGCCCGCCATCGGCGTGGACACCCACGTGGGCCGACTGGCGCAGCGCCTGGGGCTGACCAGGGAGACCAACCCGGACAAGATCGAATCGGACCTGAACCAACTCGTCCCCGACGCGATGAAAACCCGCTTCTGCCATCTCCTGCAGGCCCATGGCCGGGCGATCTGCCTGGCGCGCAAGCCCGACTGTTCCGCCTGCCCTGTCAACCGACTCTGCCCCTACCCGGCACAGGCCGAGATGACGCCGTCCCCGAAACGGACGAGACCGTGACGAGCTGTTCGCGTTTCAAGAAAAACCGGTCCCTTTTTCCCTTTCCAGACGGTACAATGTCGCCGGTTCCGCTTTCCACACTGTCGCCATGACCGTCACAGCCAACCAGAACCAGCCGGCCATGAAGAAACCAGCCAAACTTTCCGGCGAGGCCGAGAAGCTGCAAACCCGCCTCTGCCGGCTGGCCGGCCAGGCCATCGCCGACTTCACGATGATCGAGGACGGGGACAAGGTCATGGTCTGCCTGTCGGGAGGCAAGGACAGCTACGGCCTGCTGGATATCCTGCTCACGCTGCGCCGCCGCGCTCCGATCCGCTTCGACCTGGTCGCGGTCAACCTCGACCAGAAGCAGCCGGGCTTCCCGGCCCGGGTGCTGCCCGACTATCTGACGCGCCTCGGCGTGCCCTTCCGCATCGAGGAGCGGGATACCTACTCGATCGTCAAACGGCTGATCCCCGAGGGCGACACCACCTGCTCGCTCTGCTCGCGGCTCCGGCGCGGCATTCTCTACCGCGTCGCCTCCGAGCTGGGCGCCACCAAGATCGCGCTGGGGCACCACCGGGACGACATCCTGGAGACCCTGTTTCTGAACCTGTTCTACGGCGGAAAGCTCAAAGGCATGCCGCCCAAACTCCGCACGAAGGACGGACGGCATGTCGTCATCAGACCGCTGGCCTATGTGAAGGAGGAGGACTTGGCCCGTTATGCGGAGCTGCAGGAGTTCCCGATCATTCCCTGTGACTTGTGCGGCTCGCAGGAGAATCTCAAGCGGAAGGCCGTCAAGGCGCTGCTGCGCGAATGGGACAAGCGGTTCCCCGGCTGCACCGAGAACGTCTTTGCGGCCCTGGCTGACGTCGTGCCCTCACGATTGATGGACCGGACCCTCTACGACTTCCGGTCCTTCCAGGCCAGACTCAAGGCCGAGGGGACAAGCGATCCGGCCTCGGACGAGGAGGCCGATTAGAACCGTGAGGCGGTGAGGGTCACGTCGGCGCGCCCCCACGCCTGTCGGAAGCGGGCCTCGACTTCCGCCGCTTCCCGATCGGCCCGTCTGGCCTTCAGGCTCTGGACAAGCCCCATCAAGGCCCAGCCGTTCTCCGGGTGGCGCTTGAGATCCTCCCGGTAGACGGCCTCCGCCTCGGTCGCCCGTCCCGCCGCCAGCAGCACGGCTCCCAGAGAGTGCCGCACCGGATAGTACCAGTCAGGCGGCTCCATGTAGCGGAGGCCATCCTCCAGACGGACCGCTTCATCGAGCAACCGGATCGCCTCGTCAAAAGCCCCCCGTCTGGCCGCCGTTTCGCCAGCGACCACCTTGTCCGCGATCTGCAGCAGCATGACAACGTCCTTGTGCGAGTCCGTTCGACCCTTGGCAAAAGCGTTGGAGAAAGTTGCCATCTGGGCCCGCTCCTCCTCCGCTTCGTCAAACCGCCCCTTTGCAGCCAGCGCAAGCCCTCGGGCGTAATGCCACATCAGCCTGGTATAGGGCAGCTTCGGCGGAGGCTCCGGCTCCCGGAGCGCCTCCTCCCACCGGCCGAACCGGACCAGGCTGAGCACCGGCGTGGCCGTGAACTGCTCCTGCCAGAGTTCCTTGGCCGCCTCATCGATGCGGACCTTCGCGGCCAGCTCGCGCGCGACCCGGATCGATTCCCGGCTCCGCCCCTCCATGAGCAGGGAGGCCCACAAGAAATGCAGGTTGTGCAGATAGTAGCCGGTCGGATAGACGCCGGTAAGCCGGCGATGGCCGAGGGATTCCTGATCCGCGGCGGCGGCCTCGACGTTCCGTTCCGCCGCCTCATGGTACTGCCCCACCCTCATGTAGATGTGGGCCGGCATGTGGACGAGATGTCCGGCTCCCGGCATCAACGACGGCAGGCGTCGCGCGCAAGCCAGAGCCAACTCCGGGCGGTTGGAAGCTTCCACCGCATGGATATAAAAATGACAGGCCCCCGGGTGGTCCCGGTCCTTCGTGAGCACCCCCTCCAGGGTCGAAACAATTTCACCGGCCCAGGGTTTCGGCTCCCCCTCGGCCGTCCAGTAGTCCCAGGGATGCAGGTCCATCAAAGCCTCGGCATAGAGCGTCGCCGCATCCGGATCGTCCGGAAAGCGCTCAGCCAGAGTCTTCATCTTTTCCGCATAGGCCCGGTCCAGCGCCTCCGGCTTGACGTCCGGCGCCGGGGAATACCGGACGGCCAGAGCGCCGATGTAGGCTCGTTCGGCATCGCTGACCCGCGCGGCCAGGGCCTTGGCTTGCTGGATGGCCTTATAGGCCCGGCGGTCCTGGTTCTTTTCTCTCGGCGCGTTGATGTTCGGCCCCAGTGCGAGCGCGATCCCCCAGTAGGCCATGGCCGCCTTCGGATCGAGCCTGGCTGCTTCTTTGAACGAGTTCGCCGCCTCCTCGTGATTGAAGGCGTAGACGAGCCGCAACCCCTGATCGAAATACTGTTGGGCCTTCGGCGAACTGGTCGTGATGGGGTGGTGCAGGGTGCCGAGGTTCTCGTAGAGCGGCGGAGAACTGGTCCTGTCGCGCTGACCGGGGGCAGCCGCGACAGCCCCAACCCAGCAGCCAAGAAGCCCAAGCACTGCGAGACAACAGGCTGTCGTGCCGGGCCCGGAGTTGGGGTTCTGCAAAGCCATCCTGTGTCTCCTCACCTTGCGCCGCCCACCGTCCGCCTGTACTAGACGGCCGGTTACTCGATCACATCGAGTTTGATCGAGAGCTCGCGGAGCTGTTCGGGCGACACGGGGGACGGGGCGTCGGTCAGGGGGCACTGGGCTTTCTGGGTTTTGGGGAAGGCGATCACGTCGCGGATGGAATCGGCGCCGCCGAGGAGCATGATGAGCCGGTCCAGGCCGAAGGCGATGCCGCCGTGCGGCGGGGCGCCGTACTCCAGCGCTTCCAGCAGGAACCCGAACTTCGCCTCGGCCTCCTGCTTGTTGATGCCGAGCAGGTCGAGGATCTTCAACTGCACGTCGCTGCGATGGTTGCGGATGCTGCCGCCGCCGATCTCGTTCCCGTTCAGTACCATGTCGTAGGCCTTGGCCCTGGCCTTGAGCGGCTCGCCGTCGAGCAGTTTCAGATCTTCGTCCAGCGGGGCCGCGAAGGGATTGTGCATGAAGATATAACGTTTGGCTTCCGGATCGTAATCGAGCAAGGGGAACTCGATCACCCAGAGCGGCTTCCAGGCGGTCTTGTCGATCAGGTGCAATTCCTCGCCGAGGAGCAGGCGCAAGCGCCCGAGCACGTCGTGGACGACGGCCGGTTTGTCCGCCGCAAACAGGAGCAGATCCCCGATCCCCGCCTCCGGAAGTGCCGCCAGCAGCTTTTTGGCGTCCAGAAACTTGGCGACGACCGATTCCAGTTGCCCCTCCCCGGTCACCTTGACCCAGGCGAGCCCTTTCGCCCCGAAACTCTTGGCCGTCTCGCCCAGGGCGTCGATCCGGCTCCTGGGGATCGTCGCGCCCCCCTTCACGATCAACGCCTTCACGATCCCGCCTTTGGTCGCCGCCTCTTTGAAGACTTTGAACTCGCTGCCGGCCGCAAACTCCGTCACGTCGTGGAGCGGCAGGCCGAACCGGAGGTCCGGCTTGTCGGACCCGTAGCGCCCGACCGCCTCGGCGTAGGTCATGCGGGGGAAGGGATCGGGCAGCTCGACGCCGGCCGTCTTCTTGAAGACCTGCCGGATCATCTCTTCCATCAGGGCCATGACCAGGTCACGGTCGGCGAACGAGAGTTCCATGTCGATCTGCGTGAACTCCGGCTGGCGGTCGTTGCGGAGGTCCTCGTCGCGGAAGCAGCGGGCGATCTGATAGTAGCGATCCACCCCGCTGACCATGAGGATCTGCTTGAACAGTTGCGGCGACTGCGGCAGCGCGAAGAAATTCCCCGGGTTGACCCGGCTCGGCACCAGATAGTCCCGCGCCCCTTCCGGCGTGCTCTTGGTGAGCGTCGGCGTTTCCACTTCGAGGAATCCCTGCCCGTTCAGGTAGGAGTGGGCTTCCTGCATGACCTCGTGCCGGAGCTTGAGCAGCTTCTGCATCCGGGGGCGCCGGAGGTCCAGATAGCGGTATTTCAGGCGCAAGGCCTCGGTCACCTCCGCCTCGTCCTCGATGAGGAAGGGCGGGGTCTTGGCCTCGTTCAGGACTTCGACTTCCTTGACGAGAACCTCGATCTCGCCGGTCGCCAGGTTGGGGTTCGCCGAGCCGTCCGGCCGCAAGGCCACGGTGCCGGTCGCGGCCACGACAAATTCGCCCCTGAGGACGTGGGCCGCCTGATGGGCGGTCGCGCTGATCTCGGGGTTGAAGACGATCTGCGTGAGCCCCTGCCGGTCCCGCAGGTCGATGAAGATCACGTTCCCGTGGTCGCGGCGGCGCTGCACCCAGCCGTTGAGCGTCACGGTCTGGCCCACGTGGGTGCGGGACAGCTCGCCGCACCGGTGCGTTCTCATCCTCATGCGCTCCTCCGCATCGCGGACCGTGAAGGGCTCGGGATTGCGCCGCGCCTCCGCTGCCCCGCCCCCCCGCGACCCCGCGATCCCGAGACCGCGACGGAGGGGGCGGGCGGGGCCGTGAGCCGGCTCCGCACCAGGGCCCGCAGGGCATTGGCCTCGCGGTCCGTCAGGTGCCGGTAGTGGCCGGGCTGAAGATCCCGCAGACTCAAGGGGCCGAACTTCACCCGCGTAAGCTTGATCACCGGGTGGCCGACGGTTTCCAGCATGCGTTTCACCTGGTGCTTCCGCCCCTCATGGATCGTAATCTCCAGCCAGGAGTTCTCTTCCGCCTTCCGGATCTTTTTCACGACGGCCGGGCCGGTCCTGCCGTCCTCCAGCTCCACTCCCCGCTCCAGCGACGCGATCTCCTCATCGGTCAGCACGCCCTTCACTTTGATCAGGTAGGTCTTGGGCACGTGGTACCGGGGGTGCAGAAGCGCCTGGGCCAGCTCCCCCTGGTTGGTCAGCAGCATCAGCCCTTCGCTGTCGTAATCCAGCCGGCCCACGGGAAAGACCCGCAAGCCGACGCCGGGCAGGAGGTCTGCGATCGTCTGTCTCCCTTCCGGATCGCTCAAGGAGGAGACATAGCCCTTCGGCTTGTTGAGCATCACAAAGACTTGCGGCGGGACCGGTTTGAGATGCCGGCCGTCCACCTTGACGTGATCCCGCTCGGGATCGATCTTCGTGCCCAGCTCGCGGACAATCCGACCGTTGACGGTGACCCGACCCTGCACGATCATCTCCTCCGCCTTGCGGCGCGAGGCCAGCCCGGAGTCCGCGATCGCTTTTTGCAGCCTGACTTCCATGCTGTACCAATAAGGTTAAGGCTCAGGTTGAGGCTGAGCGCAGATTCCATCCCTGAACCTGAACCTCAACCTTTCTTCCTACTCCCACTCTATGGTTGACGGCGGTTTGGAGCTCAGGTCATAGACGACCCGGTTGACGCCCTTGACCTCGTTGATGATCCGGTTCGAGATCGTACCGAGCAGTTCATAGGGCAGCCTGGCCCAGTCGGCGGTCATCCCGTCCAGGCTGGTCACGGCCCGGATCGCGATCACGTGCTCGTAGGTCCGCTGGTCCCCCATGACCCCGACCGTCTTGACCGGCAGCAGGACCGCGAAGGCCTGCCACAGCTCCCGATAGAGCCCGGAGGTCCTGACCTCCTGCTCGACGATGGCCTCCGCCGCGCGCAGCATGTCCAGGCGCTCGCCGGTCACCGGGCCCAGGATGCGGATCGCCAGGCCCGGCCCCGGGAACGGCTGGCGCCAGATGATCTCATCCGGCAGGCCCAGCTCCTTGCCCAGCACCCGCACCTCGTCCTTGAACAGTTCGCGCAAGGGCTCGATCAGGCGCAATTTCATTTTCGTCGGCAGGCCGCCCACGTTGTGATGCGTCTTGATCGTGGCGGAGGGCCCCTTGAAGCTGACGCTCTCGATCACGTCGGGGTAGAGGGTCCCCTGCACCAGATAGTCCACCTTGCCCAGCCGTTTCGCTTCGGCCTCGAAGTTCCGGATGAAGAGCCGGCCGATGGTCTTGCGTTTCCGCTCGGGATCGGTCACGTTCCGCAAGGCCGCCAGGAACTGCGCCGAGCTGTCCAGCACCCGCAGGTTCATCTTGAAGTGGGAGGCGAAGGTCTTGCGGACCTGGGGCTCCTCGCCCTTCCGCAGCAGCCCGTTGTCCACGAAGACGCAGGTCAACTGCTTGCCGACCGCGCGATGCGCGAGCACGGCCGCCACCGAGGAATCCACCCCGCCGCTGAGGGCGCAGAGGACCTGGCCCTGGCCCACTTCTTCGCGGATGCGGCCGACGGTGGTCTCCACGTAGGAACTCATGGTCCAGGTGGGCTTGCAGCCGCAGATCTCGTAGGCGAAATTCTGCAGGATCTTGAACCCGCCCTCCGTATGGGCCACCTCGGGATGGAACTGGAGGCAATAGATCCGGCGATGGCCGCCCACCGCTTTCATGGCCGCGACCGGCGAGTTGCCGCTATGGGCGATTGAGCGGAAGCCTTTCGGCATCCGTTCGATCCGATCCCCGTGCGACATCCAGACCGTGAAGGAAGGCCCGGCCGCCACGCCCTTGAACAGGTCGGAGGCGTCGTCCACCGTCAGCTCCGCCCGGCCATACTCCCTGTGGGGTGCCTTGGCCACCTCGCCGTCCAGCAAATGGGTGACCAGCTGCATGCCGTAGCAGATGCCCAGGATCGGCAGCCCTTCGTCCAACAATTGCTTCGGCACCAGCGGAGCCTTCCGGTCATAGACGCTGGCCGGCCCCCCGGACAAGATCAGGCCCTTCGGCCGGTAGGCCAGGATCGTGGCCAGGGGCGTGTTGTAGGGAAGGATCTGGGAGTAGACCTGCGCTTCGCGGATGCGACGGGCGATGAGCTGGGTGTACTGGGACCCGAAGTCGAGGATGAGGATTCTATCGTGCCACTGTTCCATGAAGACGTTATTCGTTAATCGTGCAACGTGAAACGTGGAAGAGAGAAAGTGCTACGCGCGGGTGGCCTACGGTTGACGAATAACGATGAACGTTTAACGTCCTATTCCGACTCGGTGCGGTAGTTGGGAGCTTCTTTGGTGATGATCACATCGTGGACGTGGCCTTCGCGCAATCCGGCCAGCGTCTGCCTGATGAAGGTGGCCTTCTGCTGCAACTCCGGGACGGTCCGGCAGCCGCAGTAGCCCATCCCGGACTTGACGCCCCCCACGAGTTGATAGACGACCCCCGAGAGGGTCCCCTTGTACGGGACCCGTCCTTCGATCCCTTCCGGCACGAGCTTCGAGGCGGGACGACCGGCCTGAAAATAGCGGTCCTTGCCGCCTTTCTCCATGGCCCCGAGCGAGCCCATCCCCCGATAGACTTTGTAGGTCCGCCCCTGGAACAGGACCGTCTCGCCGGGGGACTCCTCCGTACCGGCCAGAATGCCGCCGATCATCACCACGGAGGCCCCGGCCGCCAGGGCCTTGGTGATGTCGCCGGAATATTTGATGCCGCCGTCCGCGATCACCGGGATCCCACTCCCGGCCAAAGCGCCCGCGCAGTCCGCGATGGCGGTCAACTGGGGCATGCCGGCTCCGGACACGATCCTGGTCGTGCAGATGGAGCCGGGTCCGACCCCGACCTTCACGGCATCCACCCCGACTTTGGCCAGATCCTTCGCCGCCGAGACGGTCGCGATGTTGCCCGCCACCACTTCCATGGCCGGGTACTTCTGCTTGATGAACTTCACCGTCTCCAGGACGCTCCGCGCGTGGCCGTGGGCCGTGTCCACCACCACCATGTCCACCCCGGCCTTTTCCAGCAGGGGCAGCCGTTGATCCGCATCGGCCCCCACCCCGACCGCCGCCCCTACCCGCAGGCGTCCGTGCGCATCCTTGCAGGCCTGGGGATATTTGATGCGCTTTTCGATGTCCTTGATCGTGATCAGGCCCTTGAGCTCGAACTTTTTGTTGACGACCGGCAACTTCTCGATCCGGTACTCGTGCAGGATCTCCCGCGCCTTCTCGAGGCTGGTGCCCTCCGGCGCCGTCACCAGCTTCTCTTTCGTCATGACCTGCGAGACTTTCAGGTCCATCCGGTTCTCGAACCGCAGGTCCCGGTTGGTCAGGATCCCCACCAGCTTCCCGTGCTTCGTCACGGGGATCCCGGAAATCCGGTACTTGGCCATGATCTGGTGCGCGTCGCGGATCGTCTGGTCCGGCGCGATCGTGATGGGATCGATGATCATCCCGCTCTCGGACTTTTTCACCTTGTCCACTTCGATCGCCTGGTCGGCCGGAGACAGCACGCGGTGGATCACGCCCATCCCGCCTTCGCGGGCCAGGGCGATGGCCAGGCGCGCCTCGGTGACCGTGTCCATGGCCGCGCTCACGATCGGAATGTTGATCGTGATGTTCCGGGACACGCGGGTCTGGGTGTCCACCTCGCTGGGGATCACCTCCGACTTGCCCGGCACCAGGACGACGTCGTCGAAAGTGAGCCCGACTCGCACTTCCTTGTCCAGCATGAAGCTCCTACGTAGACATCCGGGGAGGGATGGTCCCTGCCACGAGAGAGAAGTGTCGGGAATCTAACACAGCCGCCCAAGAGGGTCAAGGCAAGCGCCGCGCGTCGTCCCGGCCCCGACGCGTCGTCGGAGACCGCTACCGGCTCGCCTCGGCGGTCTGATCGCCCAGGGCCGCGGACTCGGCCTCTTCCTGCAGGCGTTCGCTGCCTTCTTCGGCCGGCAAGAACTGCTGGATCCGCGTATTGCCGCTGTCCACCACGAACACGCTGCCCCGGGCATCCACGCCGATGCCGTAGGGAAAGTTGAACTGGCCGTCTCCGCCGCCGAACCCGCCCCACTGGGTGATGAAGTTCCCTTCGCGGTCGAACTTCTGGATGCGCTGGTTGCCCGTGTCCGTCACGTAGACATCCCCCTGGCCGTCCACCGCGATCCCCCAGGGCGATCGGAATTGCCCCGCCTCCTGGGCTTGCGGGCTGCTGGCGTGGCCAGGGCCGAGCCCGCCCCCCCATTTGGTGATGAGCTGCGGCAGGACGTTGGTGCTGGTGTCGAACTTCTGGATGCGGTGGTTGCCCATGTCCACCACGTAGACGGCCCCGTCGGACTGGTCCACCGCCACGCCGCGCGCGAAATAGAACTGGCCGTCGTTGGTGCCGAAGCTGCCCCACTGCATGATGAACTCGCCCTGCATGTCGAACTTCTGCACCCGGAAGTTGGCGCTGTCGACGACGTAGATGTACCCCCGCACGCGATCGACCGCGATCCCCCAGGGCGAGCTGAACTGCCCCTCCCCGTTCCCGCGCGAGCCGAACTTCATCAGGTACCCGCCCAGCTTCCCGTCGAACTTCTGGACGCGATGATTGTTCGTGTCCACCACCCAGACGTCGCCTTTGGCGTCGCAGGCGATGCCGGTGGGGTTGTGGAAGTTGGCGTTGGCCGACCCGAAACTTCCCCACAGGATGATGAAGTTCCCGTTGTTGTCGAACTTCTGGATGCGGTTGTTGCCGTTGTCCACCACGAACAACGACCCCTGCTGGTCGATCGTCAGACCGTAGAGCGGCGCCAGGAACTCGCCCCCGTGCAGCAGCGAGGCCCCGCGGCCCGGCTTTCCCCACTTGGAAACGCAGAGGTAGCCGGAGGTGTTGACCAGGATCGTGGCGCTGGCCGGGACCGACACGTTGTTGCCGGCGTCCTTGAACCAGGCATAGACCGTCTTGCCCCCGTCGCCGGGCGACAGCGTGAAGGGCACCGTGGCCCCGAACTTCAGCTCGGGCGCGACCTCCACCCAGCCCGGCATCCCGGCGGTGGGCGCCATCGGACTTTCGGAGAGGTAGTAGGCCGCGACCCCCGTATCCACGTCGTTGGCCGAGATCGTGAGCACCACGTCGGGCGAGCTGGTCATGAACGCCCCGTGGTTGATCACGACGTTGGGGTTCTGGGGCGCGGTCATGTCGATGAGCACCGGCGTGACCGTCACCTCTTCGGATAAGGCGCTTTCCCGCCCGTCTTCATACAGGGCGCTGAGCGCGTAGTAATAGGGGGTGTCGTTCGTCAGGCCCGTGTGGGTGTAGGGGCTCGCCACCCCTTCGATCTTGGTGCCGCTCTGGGCCGTGACGCCGGGTTGCGTATGGAAGTAGAGGTTGTAGGACTGCGCGCCCGGCACGTCCAGCCAGCTCAGCGTCACTTCCGTGTCGCCCGCTTTCGCCACGAAACTGCGCGGAGCCGGCAGGTCGGTCGCCTCTTTCGCAGCCGCCTGCTGGGTCCTGGACAGTTCTTCTTCGGTCGGGGCGTATTTCAGGACCCGGCTGTTCCCGCTGTCCACGACATAGACGTTGCCTTCCTTGTCCACCGCGATGCCGGAAGGAAAGTTCAACTGCCCTTCCGTGATGCCCCGGTTGCCCCAGGCACAGATGAACGTGCCGTTGCCGTCGAACTTCTGGATGCGGTGGTTCCCCTGGTCCACCACGTAGACGTTGCCGAGCGCGTCGCAGGCGACCCCCCAGGGGGCCTTGAACTGACCGGGGCCGCTGCCTTCCTTGCCCCACTTGGCCAGGAAGCTGCCGCGGGCATCGAATTTCTGGATCCGATGGTTGCCCTCATCGGCCACGAAGATGTTGCCGACGAAATCCACCGCCATGCCGCGCGGGAAAAAGAAGGCCCCGTCGAAACTGCCGTCCCGGCCCCACTTCATGAGCGGGGTCCCGTCCGACTGGAACTTCTGGACCCGCGCATTGCTCGTGTCGGACACGTAGAGGTTGCCGTCCTTGTCCGTCGCCACCCCCCAGGGCACGTCGAACTTGCCCATGCCGGCCCCGCGCCAGGCAAACCCGAACTTCCCCCAGGCCTGCATGACGTTGCCGTCCTGGTCGAACTTCTGCAC
This sequence comes from uncultured Nitrospira sp., assembly GCA_964552455.1. Taxonomy (GTDB): domain Bacteria; phylum Nitrospirota; class Nitrospiria; order Nitrospirales; family Nitrospiraceae; genus VGXG01. The sequence goes on along the minus strand of CAZKHY010000001.1, from coordinate 51,816 downwards.
CCGGTTGTTCCCGCTGTCCGCCACGTAGACGTGCCCCTGCGGGCTCGTCGCCAGGCCCCGGGGATAGTAAAACAACCCTTCCTGGTCGCTGGCCTCCCCGCCCCAGCGGGCCAGGAACTTACCGTCCTTGTCGAACTTTTGAATCGAATGGTTGTCCGTATCCGCAACGTAGATGTTCCCCTCGTGGTCCAGCGCGAGGCCGGTGGGGGAGCTGAACTCCCCGTCGTCCACCCCGGCCTGGCCGATCTTCATGGCCAGCAGGTAAGGAGCGGGGACGGCCATCACTTCCGCCGACTCGGGGCTCTCCCCCTGGGGCGTGACCACGGTCACGACATAGTGGTAGCAGGTGCCGTTGGCGAGGTCATCGTGGACGTAGGGGCTGGTCGCCCCTTCGATGAGGTTCCCTTTGTCCTTTTTGACGCCGATGACCGGGTTGAAGTCCGCTTCGCTGGCGATCGGGCGGGTCAACTCGGAAAACTTGATCTGGACGCCCTTGGAGGTGAGGTAGTAGAGGTTGTAGTACATCGCGTCCGGCACCGGGTCCCAGGTGATCGTGACCCGGCCGTTGCCCGGCTTGGCGGCCACGTTCGTCGGAGCCGGGGGAAGTTCTTCTTGCTCCGTTGACTCGCCCGCGCCCCACTCGTCCTGGTTGCCTTCGGCCCTGAGTCCCCGACGGTCTGCCCACTCCATTTCGTCGCACCACCATGCTTTCATTGTGTTCCTCTTGGTTCAGACACCGGCACAGGAAAGATTCCGCATGTTTCAACAACTTAGGACTTGTCACTGTAGCAAAGCGCCGGCAGCCAAGTCAAGGCAACTCGCGTGAAGGGTGCGAAGTAAAGAATCGGGCGAATGACCGGCGAAAGACAAGGTCCAATAGCCGGTTGTCGCCTCTCCCCGCCATCGGCTAAGATGTTTCCCGATGCCTCTGCCAAACCTGTACCTATCCCGGCTGCTTCCCCCTTCCGTCATGGCGGTCCTCAAGGAACGGTTTTGCCTGATCGGCCAACCGGAAACGGCCCCGCCCGACCGGACGCGGCTCCTGCAGGGCTTGCGGGAAGCCCAGGCCGCCATCTGCACTCTGACCGAACGGATTGACCGGGAGGTCTTGGACGCAGCCCCGCACCTGCGCGTGATCGCCAACTATGCGGTCGGCTACAACAACATCGACGTCGAGGCGGCGAACGCCAAGGGTATCGTCGTCGCCAATACGCCGGACGTCCTCACCGAAGCGACGGCGGACCTGACCTGGGCCTTGTTGCTGGCCGTGGCCCGACGGGTGCCGGAAGGCCACTGGCTGGTGCAGCAGGGGTCATGGAACGGATGGGAACCGACGCAATTGCTCGGCGCGGAGGTCTACGGCAAGACCCTGGGCATCATCGGCATGGGAAGAATCGGCCAAGCCGTCGCGCGGCGGGCTACCGGCTTCGACATGCCCGTCCTCTACTGCAGCCGCAGGGCCGTGCCCCAGGCTGGTCGGGGCCGGCCGTGGCGACCGGTCCCGCTCGACGAACTCCTGTCCTCATCGGACTTCATCAGCCTGCACGTCCCCCTGACGCCCGAGACCCGTCACCTGATCGGCGCCAGAGCCCTGGGCCTCCTGCGCCCCACCGCCTATCTCATCAATACCGCACGCGGCCCGATCGTCGATGAAGCCGCGCTCGTGGAAGCTCTGCAAGAAGGCCGTCTGGCCGGATCCGGGCTGGATGTCTATGAGCAGGAACCGGTCCTCCACCCAGGCCTCCGTTCCCTCAAACAAGTCGTGACCCTCCCCCACCTCGGCTCCGCCACCCTGGAGGCCAGGGTTCGCATGGGACTCGTCTGCATTGAAAACGTCCAGGCCGTGCTGGACGGGCGACCGGCGCCGAACCGGGTTGCGTGAGGCGTGAAACGTGAGGGGTGGAAAGTTAACCGATCGCTCCGGACTTGGCTCGAACCTTTGGCGCTTCACCTTTCACGTTTCACTTTTTACCTTTCACGTGCCCAGCTTGAGGTCCCGCGCCACCTCATGGATCAGGTCCGCGCCGATCCGTTCCTGCTTTCGCAAATAGGCTTCCAGCAACGCGTTGTCACAGAGGGTGTTGATCAGGCGGGGCGTGCCTTTGGTGTAGCGCCAGATCACCGGGAACGTCTCCGGCTGGAAAATGGTCTGCTGGCACCCTGCGATGCCCAGCCGGTAGGTGATGTAGGCTTCGGTGCCGGCCGCGTCCAGTTCCGTCAACTGAAACCGGGTCGCCACCCGCTGCTGGAGCGGGCGGTCCAGGGCCAACACTTCATCCAGCTCGGGGAGGCCGAACAGCACGAAGGTCACCACCTTGCGCCCGTTCACCTCGATGTTCAGCAGCCCCCGGAAATCCTCCATCAACTCCCGGCTCCGCAGCATCTGGGCTTCATCGATCAACACCACGGCTTTCTTCCCGCTCTCGAACACTTCCTCCAGCCGCTGCGCCAACTGGGTCAGCAGCTCCGTTTTGGTTTCTCCTGGGGCGGGGATCTCCATCTGCAGGGCGATCTTCCGCAGCATCCACTCGGAGGTGACCGCCGCGTGGATGACGATCAGCAGCGCCGCTTCGTACTCGCCGGTTTCCAGCTCCTCCAACAAACGCGTGGCCAGGGTCGTCTTGCCCGCCCCGACGTCTCCCACCACCACCGCCAGCCCCTTCATGTTCTCGACCGCATGTTTGAGGCGGACCAGGGCTTCGGCATGTTGCTGGGCGTTGTAGAAAAACCGGCTGTCGATCGTGATCGAGAACGGATTTTCGCGCAGGTGGAAGAATTCTAGGAGACTCATGAACGCCGGGATGACTGGTTACAGGTAGGAAATGCGTCGCTTCTTTCGTTCGCTCGTCCGAGACTCTTTTTCAGGCGTGGTCCCGCCCGGTCCTGAAGGCACCTCCGCCAGGTCCGCTTCCGCGGCTCCCGGCTGCGCGGCTCGGCCCTGCGGGGCGATCCGCTCAAGCCGTTGGGACGCGTCCCGGAAGCCGGGGATCGCGGCAAATTGCCGACCTGCATCCTCGGCCAACCCTTCGGCTTCGTAGAGCAGGCCCAGTTCATACCGGACCAGCATGGCCTTGCTCTCGTCGCCAAGACACCCGGACAACGCTTCTTCCAGCGAGGCCATGGCCGGCCTGTTCAGCCCTTGCTCCTTCAAACAAGCGGCCAGCATCAGGCTGGCATCCACAAACCGGGCTGCGCCCTTGCCAACCAGCCGGAATTCCTCGATGGCTTCATTCCGCAAGCCCATGTTCTTATACGCAATCCCCAGTTCGTAATGGTCCGCGGCTCCCGGTTCTGCCTGTTCCGTGGCGTCATCTTTCACGGCAGGCTTCCGTTCACCAAGGGAGAGGGCCTGAGATTCCGCCCCCCCCGCTTCCCGCCCGCTTGTCATCGGCTGGTCGGACGGCAGACCGGCTTGCGGCTCGGGATGAGCCCCTGCGAACTTGAACGCCGCGGCCCCCCGGGAAGACGGCACGGGCGTTTCCTGGGCGTCAGCCTGCGGCACCCGTTCCCCAGCCTGGCAAGGCTCGGCGAATTTAAATGCCGGCGCCTGACGGTCGCCGGGCAGCTCCGAACCGAAGGCGGCCCCCTGAGCCTCTCGGGTCCATTCTTTCGGGGGGGCAGGCGGCTCGGCGGACGTGGTTGCACCGGGTTCAAGCCGAACCGGAACGGACCCGCAGACCGGAGCGAAGCGAGCCACGAGGGGGCTGGAGGGCGCCAGGCCCTTGATCCGCTCGTAGAGCTCCAGCGGGAGGCCTGGCTGTTCCGGGTCCGGCTGCTCGACAAGAACCTCGATGGCCTTTCCGTACTGGGCGGCAGCCGACAGAACATCGCCGGTCTGTTCGTAGACGCGCCCCAGCAATTCGATCAAAAGCACGGAGTCCGGCAGGACCCTGAGACAGTCCAGGAGCATGGACTCAGCCAGCTTGAAATCCTGGGCTCTGATCGCCGCCTCAGCCAGGAACCGAAACTCCGCCTTGGCCGCGGCCAACTGCCCGCTGCGCAGGTGGAGGACGGCCAGGAGCCGGCACACCTCCGGATCTCCCGGTTCCCGGTTGAGCAGTTCCGACAGCAGCGCCTCCGCCTCTCCATGCCGGTCATCGGCCGTCAACCGGACCGCTTCATTGATGAAATCCTGCCGGCTCCACTCCGGCTTCCACCTGGGCCGTCCCTGGGGTCCGCCCGACTCGGACATCGCAGGCCCGCCCGCAGGTTGGACCGGCTCGTCCCCCTCTTGCGCAAGCCGCAGTCCAGCGGGCTCCGAAGTAAGGCTCGCGAGCCGGTCCCGGCGAACGGCCTGGGGCGAGTCTTCCTGCCCGGCTCGGCCCGGCGGCCCCGCCGCGCGATCGGTCCCGGCCTGACCCTGCAAACCGGCCTCCCGATGGCCTGCAGGAGCCAGTTCCGCAATCCGATGTTGCGCTTCAAGGTTGGACGGGTCCAGCGTCGCGATGATGCGAAAGATCTCCAGCGCTTCCTGCTGCTTGCCTTCCCGGAGGTACAACTTGGTCAGGAAGAGGTAGTCCGAGACCGCATTGCTGAGCAGACCCCGTTCGGCGTTCAAGGCTCCCAGGCAGCGATAGGCTTCGGCTTGGGTCGGGTCGACCTTCAGGATTTTCTTGTACAGGGCGATCGCCTTGAGGGCCGCTTCCCCCTCCCGGAAGGCGGCGGCCGCCTTAAAGTAGGAATCGATCGCGTCGGCGGGAGCGTTGCGTTTGAGATGCAGGTCGCCGATGGTGTTGTAGATCGCCCCGTCGGCCGTGGTCCCGTCCGTCAGCTTCTTCCATTCGGCGACGGCCTTCTCGAACTGGCCTCGGGCGGTAAAAAGCTGGGCATTTTCGAGAACGGTGTTCTTGTCAACCCCCACGCTCGAATCTCCGGGAAGATGCGAAAAACTAACAGTTCAACAAGGGGTTGTCAAGAAACCGGCGCATGGCCGACGGGCGGATTACCGAGCGACGCGTTACCGAGGCATAGGCTGTCGCAGGGGGACCGTAAAAGAAAGAAAAGGGCCCGCCCATCGGATGGGCGGGCCCTTGGGATGGCTGCGGCGCAGGGCCTCAGGCCCCTGCACCCGGCATGATTGAGATTCTATGCGGTCTTCAGGACATTGGCAGCCTGAGGGCCTTTGGCTCCCTGCACAATGTCAAACTCGACGTTCTCGCCTTCCTTCAGCGTCTTGAACCCGTCGCCCTGCAGCGCCGAATAGTGGACGAACACATCTTCCCCGCTCTCGAGTCTGATGAATCCGAACCCCTTTCGGTCGTTGAACCACTTGACTGTGCCCTTGCTTCTCACTCGATCCTCCTTTCCTGAACCGCCTCAGACATCACCGGCCTGGACGGCTCTCCCGCCGGCGAACTGTGCACCGGACGGACGATAAAAAAATACCGCAGAAGAAAAAAGCCCTCTGCGGTACTTACGAACAAGTAGCAGCTTGCATGATCATCCCGCGAACCGGGGCAGCATTTAGCATAGGGTCCCCGGCTTGTCAAGAATATCTTTCGCGATCCAGCCGCATCCCTGCGCCAGCCCCTCCCGCCGACCGACGCGATCCGGCGCATGAGTTTTACAAGTCCTCGATAATCCATTATATTGGGACGACGGTTACCGT
>CAZKHY010000001.1:0-46108 GCA_964552455.1 uncultured Nitrospira sp. | reverse complement strand
GGATTGTGAGGCGGGCTTGAACAAAATTCTGGATCGGTACATTTTCACGGAACTCCTCCCTCCCTTCACCATCAGCCTCGTGGCGCTCTGCTTCGTCATGCTGACCAAGGAATTGCTTCGGCTGGTGGAGCTGCTGGTCTCCAAGGGGGTGGGCTTCCTCGCCGTCCTCAAGGTCTTCTTGCACCTCCTTCCTTCCTTTCTGGTTCTGACCCTCCCGATTGCCGGCATCATTGCGTCGATCACGGCTTTCAGCCGTCTCTCCTACGATAAAGAGCTGGTCGCCATGCGTGCGGCCGGCCTCGGCCTCCTGCGCCTCTCCCGGCCGGTGCTGATCTTTTCCTGCCTGGTGTTCAGCCTCACCCTGCTCCTCTCGCAATGGGGCCAGCCCTGGACCAGCGTCTCCCTGAAAAAGCTGGCCTTGAACCTCCTGCGCGACCAGCTCACGCTGGCGCTCGACAAAGGCGTGTTCAACGAGCCGGTGCCCAAGATGGTCATGTACGTCTCCGACAGCCAGGCCGGAGGGGACGCCAGAAGCATCTTCATTGCGGATGAACGCAACCCGGCTGAGGCCAAGATCATCGTCGCCAGCAGCTATCAGTTGCTGAACGAGGCCGGCAGCAACCAGGTGGGCATCCGCCTCATCAACGGGACGATCCACAGCAAGCCCCATGACCTGGTGCAGTACCACCAGGTGTCCTTCTCCACCTATGACCTGAAGGTCAGCCTCCACCAGAGTCTCTACGCGTCGGCTGAGGAGCGGCCCTCGCGGGAATCCGTGCTCGAACGGCTCAACCAAACGAACTGGCAGGACACCGCCTCCTTGCGACGGCTGATGGAATACTACAAGGACCTGGCTTTCCCCACCGCCTCGCTCATCTTCGGCATGATCGGCATTCCGGTGGGCATCGTGTCCAAGCGGTCGGGCCGCGTCGGCGGATTCGCGGTGGGGGTCATGATCGTGATCGTCTATTACGTGCTGAACGTCCTCTGCGAGTTTTTCGTGACCACTCTGGTTCTGCCTCCCTTTGCCGGCGCCTGGCTGCCCAACGTGGCGTTCCTGACCGTGGGGATCGTCTTGTTCTATCGGGTCAGCCGTCACTAGTCATGACCATCCTCTTTCGCTATATCCTCCGTGAATACAGCAAGGTCTTCCTGATGTGTTTCGCCGGGCTGATGACGGTCTACCTGGTGGTGGATTTCTTTGAAAAAGTCCGCAAGTTCATCCGCTACGATGCGGAACTGCTGACCATTCTGGGTTACTTCGCCCTCCGCACCCCCAGCATCACGTTCCAGATCGCCCCTTTGGCGGTCCTGATGGCCACCCTCCTGGCCCTCGGGATGCTTTCGCGCAACCACGAGATCACCGCGATGCGGAGCTGCGGGATCAGCCTCTACCGGATCGCCTTCCCCTTCGTGGCCTTTTCGCTGACCGTGTCGCTGGTGCTGTTCGGGATCAGCGCCTGGGTCATGCCCTACGCCACGGCTCAGGCCGAATACGTCAAAACGGCCCAGATCGAGAAAAAGAGCGGGCTGGCCACCTTCAAGGCCGACCGCCCCTGGATTCAGATCGACAATCACACCCTCATGAACATCGAGGTCGTGGAGCCGGACGGCGCGATACTGCGGGGCATCAGCCTCTATCAGCTCGGACCGGACTTCAGGCTGGCCGAAATCACGGAGGCGGCCGACGTGCGCTACGGCCCGGAGGGATGGGTGCTGCACAAGGGCGTCAGCCGCAGCCTGCTGCCGGACGGTCGGCTGGTGACGGAGCGATTTCACGCCAAACCGATCCGGATGTCCCAGACCCCCGAAGACTTCAACACCTGGGCCGTGGTGGAATCGGAAGAGATGACGCTGCCGGCCCTCCGATCCTACATCGACCGTTTGCGCAAGGACGGCTACAGCTTCGCCCGCATGCTGACCGACTATTACGGGCGCATCGCCTTCCCCTTCGTCTGTCTGGTCATGACCATCGTGGGGATCGCTCTGAGCCTGCGGCGGAGCGGCGTGCGCGGAAGCGGGATGGCCGTGGGCATCGGCCAGGCGCTGGTCATCGGATTTTTGTACTGGACGACCCACTCGGTCGCCATCGCGTTCGGACGCAGCGGCGCCCTGGCGCCGCTCATGGCCGGCTGGATCGCGAACCTCTTGTTTCTGTCGTTCGGCCTTTACCTGTTTCTGAAGGTTCGGCAATAGCCCGGGGACTCCGCCGCCGCGGCCGTGCCCGGTTGACTGACCGGGGAGCTTGGGGTAAAAGAAGAAAAGCCGACATAAGGAAGAAAAGGCGCACATGAACACTAGAGTCGTAATAACGGGCCTCGGCATCGTGTCCCCGATCGGGATCGGGGTCGGGCCCTTTTGGAAAGCGGCCCTGGAAGGCCGGTCCGGCATCACCGCCATCAGGCCCCTGGGCGGCTTTCCGTTGGAAGCCTACCGATCGCGCGTGGCGGGGCAGGTGCTGGACTTCGACTCCGTCCGGTTTCCCGACGCGATCCACGCGGACCGCGTCGATCGCTATGCCCAGTTCGCCCTGGCCGCCACGAACGAGGCGGTGGCCGATGCCGGTCTCCGCATGGAGCGGGAGCAGCCGCACCGGGTCGGCGTCATCGTGGGCGCCGGCATGGGCGGGATGGTGATGGGGGAACGGGAGATCACCCAACTGTATCAGGGCCAGAGACCCAACCGCGTTCATCCCAATTTCATCCCCACGATCACGCTCAATTCGGCCTCCGGCATCGTGGCGATGGCGCAGGGAGCCAAGGGGCCCAACCTGACCATCTCCACCGCTTGCTCCTCCAGCGCCCACGCCATCGGCCAGGCCTTGACCTGCATCAGGTCCGGGCAGGCCGATGTGGTCATCGTGGCAGGGGCCGACGCCAGCATCACGCCGCTGGTGTTCGCCGGATTCTGCTCGCTGCGGGTTCTCTCCACGGGGTTCAACGATCAGCCGGACCGGGCGTCGCGCCCCTTCGACCGGGCCCGCGACGGATTCGTGATGGGCGAAGGCTCCGGGGCGCTGATCCTGGAATCCCTGGCTCACGCGCAAAAGCGCCGGGCCCGGATCTATGCCGAAGTGGCCGGCTACGCCGCAACCAGCGAGGCCCATCACATGGTGATCCCGCGCGAAGACGGGCAGGAAGTCGCCGCCACCATCCGTCTGGCCCTCAAGGACGCCGCCGTGACGCCGGCTCAGGTGGACTACATCAACGCCCACGCCACCTCCACCCAAATCGGCGATGCGGTGGAAGTCAAGGCCATCCGCCAAGTCTTCAAAACCAGGGCGGAGAAGATCGCGGTCAACGCAACCAAGTCCCTGATCGGCCATACCCTGGGGGCCGCCGGGGCGATCGGGGCCCTGGCTTGCTCACTGGCCATCGAAACGGGTCAGATTCACCCGACGGCCAACTACGAAGACCCGGACCCGGCCTGTGCGCTCCGGGGAATTTCGATGAAGGGACAGGAGCGGCCGGTGAAGGTCGCGCTCCTGAACGCCTTCGGGTTCGGCAGCAACAATGCGGCGGTCGTCTTCAGGAAGTACCGCTGACGTCCCCGACGGATCAACGGCCAGCCGGCAAGCACAATCGAACAACCTTCCGAAGGACTCCCAATGGCTCCTGACACTGTGATCGCGACCCGGATTCAGACTGCGCTGGCGGAGTACCTCAAGCGGGACGCGCGGACGATCGAGCCGCGCCATGCGCTGCGCGACGACCTGGGCCTGGACAGCATGGCCACCATCGAATTGCTCTTCCGGATCGAAGAGGCCTTCGATTTGCAGATCCCCGACGAGGACTTGTACAGGCTCGTGACGGTCGCCGACGTCACCGCCTACGTGGAAGGACGGCTCGCGCCGCCTTCGCCCGGACCTTCCTCCCCCAAGGCCGACAAGCCCCGCGGCAAAGCCCCCGCCCGTTCCAACAAAGCCAAGAAAAAAAGGTAACGAGCGGTGTCGCGCTACCGACCCAACAAGATTCCGCTGGAGACGATCGCCGAGGCTGTTGGAGGACTGCTCATCGGCCGGGCCGACGCCGTCGTCACCGGCGCCTCCAGCCTGGAGGAAGCCGAACCGGGTCACTTGGCCTATGTCGACGGGGACCGGTTCGTCAAGGCCGCGCTCGTCTCACGCGCCTCCGCCTTTGTCGTGGGCCGCCACCTCCCCGAGTTGGATCGGCCCCAGCTCGTGGTGGCCAACCCCAAGTACGCTTTTGCCGGCCTCGTGCAGCGGTTTTTCACCAGCCCGGACAAGCCCCGCGGCGTTTCGGAGCAGATCGCCCGGGGAACGGACGTGCAGATCGGCCCCGACGCCTCGATCTGGCCCTTCGTGACGCTGGGCGACCGGGTCAGGATCGGCGCGCGCGTGACCCTCTATCCGGGCGTGTTCATCGGACAGGACGCGGTGATCGGCGACGACACCCTGCTCTATCCCAACGTGACCGTGGGAGAGGGCTGCCTCATCGGCTCCCGGGTCATCATCCACAGCGGCACGGTGATCGGCAGCGACGGGTTCGGCTACGTGATGCAGGAGGGCCGTCACCACAAGATCCCCCAGGTGGGAACCGTCAGGATCGAAGACGACGTGGAGTTGGGAGCCAACGTGACGGTGGACCGGGCCACGTTCGGCCAGACGGTCATCAAGCGGGGCACCAAGGTGGACAACCTGGTCCAGATCGCCCACAACGTCTCGATCGGGGAGGATTCCATCCTGGTGGCCCAGGTCGGGATCGCCGGCAGCACGACCCTGGGGCACCATGTCGTGGTGGGGGGACAGGCAGGGCTCGCCGACCATATCCAGGTGGGCGATCAGGTCATGATCGCAGCCCGCTCCGGGGTCAACCGCAGCCTGACCTCAAACCAGATCGTCTCAGGCGCGCCGGTCATGCCGCATGAGGTCGCCATCAAGGCCCAGGCCGTCATCCCCCGCCTGCCGGAACTGCGGCAACTCCTGCGAGACTTGGAACAGCGCGTCAAGACGCTCGAAGCTCGCGCCACCGGCGCAAGCCCCAAGAGAAAAGACGCCAACCGCAAGTAACCCCCATTACTCGCGCCGTTTCACTGTTCACTTCTGCCCTGCGTCAGCAATCCCCGCCAAAAGAACATCTTTGCCCAGAAAAACCCGGCCCAGGGCATCAGGAAGGCCGCCATGTAATAGACCTGGCCGAGAATCGAGCTGGCCAAGGACGCGCCGAGCAGCGCGCCCGCCCCCAGCAGATAGTAGAGCGGAACCCAGTTGCGTCCCCAATGTCGAAGCTCGGAGGCCGGGGCCTCCCGCTTGGATCGTTTCGGCCCGGTCCTCGTGAAGGTCCTCAACCGGCCGGCAAAATAGCCCGGATGCTCCCGCAGCACATACTTGTGGTAGCGGGTCTGGGCCCATCCGATCAGCGCGCCCGCCAGCAGCAGCACGGTGCTTTCAAGGAACGTTTTCCATCCGTAGGCCTCGAACATGAACTGGTACACGAGCGACCCGGTCCCCGCAATCAGCAGGATCAGCCCCAGCACGCCGGACGGAAACAAGATGTGGGTCTTCACATATTCCCTGGCCTGCTCGGTCTCGCCTTCAAGCCGCTTGGCAGTGATGATTTTCGGCATGGAGTAATTGCTCAGTCCCAGGACCCAAACGGCCGGTCAGGAATGACTTTGTTGCTCCGGCGATTCTTCGGGGGCGGAGTCCGACGCCTTGATCGGGATGCGATACCGCTCAGAAGCCCAGGCACCGAGGTCAATAATTGGACAGCGCTTCGAACAAAACGGGCGCCACGGATTCTGCTCCCACGAACAAGGCCGTCGGCAGAGGGGGCAGCGGATCGTACGTTTCATGCTCATGCTCATGGCGATGTGGGATTATATCAACCGGCCGGGGTAATTTGAACTGACAAAAGCGCGCGGCCCATCCTCTTACCGGCCGGCAATTTCCTCTCTGCTGAGGCGTGATTTCATGTGCACAAGCGACAAAATCTGCTTGCAGAAAGGCAATCGGCTCAGGCTTGTTTTTTTCTCCAATCTTCACGCAGGGGCGCGATGCTCCGGCTCGGAAAAACAGCCTGCAGCAAGCCTTTCATCGCTCCCGGCTTTTCACAACCGCGCCCAACAAGTGTTCGGTGAAATCGGCGACGCGGAGGAAAAAATTTCTGTCCACAAAATTTGTGGATGGGCTGGGGATAATCTTGTGAATCAACTTTTCCCGATCAGCAACGCAGCACCTTGTAGCAGAGTGCACAAATTTTGTGCTACTCAAGCATAGCAATTTCATCGGCTTATGTATCTTGTTGGGGGTTGCACGGACAGCCACAACATGCTGGGCCATGATCAGCAGCAAGTCGTTGCTTTGCCGTCACGTTTGATTCAGTGCGTAAGCAGCGGGGGATGACCAGACCCGGAGAAAAAAATCAGTGGCAGGGCGCGCCTTCGCTGAGGGCCGTTTCAATCGCCGTCCGCTCAACCAGGCCCAAATCAACCCACTGCTTGGCAAGGGGAATGATGTCTCTGAGACGGGACTCCACGGCATCGAACCGCTGCGGCGGGATCACAACATGCCTGCGGGCAGCCACCTGAAGAAAGACTTGGAGCCCGGCAAAGAACAGCGCCGCCTCCCTGGCCCCCGCGTTGCTGGCGACTTCATGGAGGCATCGGGTCTCCCCTAACATCTTCGCCACCCTGTCTGACGGCACCCGGCCGGCGGCCCACTCGGCCTTGAGGCCGTGAAAACCCCGGGTGATCTCGGGCAGCCGCTGCTCCAGCTCAACCAGAAACAGTTCATCCAGCCTTTTCAGCTCTCGGAGAACATGCAGAACGGATGGGAGCAGATCAACGGCCCCGGTTCCGCGATCAGAATCGGCGCGAACCCTCTGGAGGACCGTTTCAAGAACATGCCTGGAATGCTCTGAAGAGGAGGCAGGGCCTCGTCGAAGATTCAGAAGCACGTCCATGACCGAGAAGGATCGAGAAGGAACCGCCGGGTCTTGCTCCTCCGGCCTCGGGCAAGACGGCTGCCCCGGCACCGGTGCGGTGGCCCCTTGCGCGACCGTGGCGTCGACAATTCGTTGGAGCAGGTGATCGAAACCGCTGCCTGCACGAGCTTCGGCCCCGGTGGCATCCTGGATTGCGGACGCGACCGCCTGGAGGCCTTCGCGCACGATGGCGAACCGGTCCCCTGCGGTCCTGCCCCCCCGGCTTTGCAAAGCCTGCAACAGAGGCACCAACGAAAGCGCCACCCGTTCAACGGTTTTCACCTCGACCGTCGCTGCAGATCCGCCGAGGTTCGTCAACCCGCGGAGCATGATCTCGAACTGCTTGGTCGCCCGTTCGGGGGCCTGTCCCCGTTCCAGTTCCAGCAGCGCATCGTTGATCTGGGCGAGCCATTCCTGAGCTTCCTGCACGAACAGCCCGATGACTTCTTCCAGAAATGGATCGTCCTGTGGGCTTGCAGCCATGGTCGGTTCCGATCCGTTTGCCCTATGAGCCGGGGAAGGGACAACCAAGCGAATCACTCGTGGCTGACCGACGGTTCCGCCTTCATTGGCCGGGCGGCAAGACGAGCGATTTCGGCCAGCGTGCGAGTCGCCGCTTCCAATTGCTCGTCCGCCCGCAAGGCGGCACGCTCCATTTCCTGAACCCGTTGCAGCAGGAAGGCGGACCGCTCCCGCTCCTGTGCCAGCAGCCCCTCCAGTTCCGCGACCCGTTCGTCGGCGCGGCCTGGGACCGGCAACGGACCGGCCAACTCCGCGGACTTGGCTCGTTCCTGCGCCGCGAGAGCTTCCAGTTCCTTGATCCGAGTCGTCGCATGACGGAAGGCCTGCAGTTGTTCCTCCGTGATCCGGTAGACCTTGGGGCTTGTGGCCGCCTGGGTGGCAGCGGGAGAGGCTGCCTCGTGATTGGCCGGCTGGGTCCGCCGCTTCGCGAGAAGCTCCAGGACGCAATCCTGCAGCGAGGTGCCTTGAAAGGGCTTCTTCAGCAGGCCGTCGGCGCGGCAGGACCCGGCCTGGCGGGTGACCTCCTCGTTGACGATCCCGGATATCAAGAGCACCGGGGTCTCGGAAAGGATCGCATGGGACCTGACAAAGAGGCACACGTCGTAGCCGGTTTTATCCGGCATGATGACGTCGCAAACGATGAGGTCCGGCCGCTCGTTCGCCAACCAAGTCAGGGCCTCTTCGCCATTCGCGGCCAGGACCACCTCAAGGCCCGCTCCGACCAAGAGCCGTTCCGCGACCTTCCGGACCGCGATGCTGTCGTCAGCCACCAGAATCTTCGGCATGGGATGTCCTGAATTCCGCGCCCTGTCTCCGCCCGGTTGGCCCGATCGAATCCGGCCTTGTGGATAGGAGCCCTAACGTCGCCAGCGAGTAAATCGGCACCTCTTCCATCTCCAGCAGGCAGGTCCCCACCACGTCGGAGTCTCCGCCTGCGGGCCTGACGGCGGCGGCGTCCAGAGTCCGTATGGTGGGAACCTCGTCGTCGATGCAGATCGCCATCCGGCCGTCCCGGCGCTTCGCAACGAGGCAGAGGAACGCCGCGCCTTTGGCCCGGACGTGCAGCCGACCGGCCAGATCGTAGACCGGCAGCACCTCCTCGCCATGCCTCGCGACCGCCTTCACACCGTCCGTCTCGCTTGGAACCGGCATCGCGTCGGTCCAGGGGAAGACCCCGCCCACTTCCTCCGTTTTGGCCGCCACACGCCGCCCCCCCACGGAAAAGACCACGAGCGACCAGTGCTGGGGCACCTTAGAGGTCGGCCCAAGGGATGTCTTCCGCATCGCCGGCCTCCTCAAACTCCACGCGCTCCAACCCCGTCCCGGTGAGGGCTACGACATCCTCCACAAGGGCGCTGCCCCCCGGATCACAAGACTCCGGGCTCTCCGCCACCGGACGAGGAGCCTGCTCCACGATGACCGCCTGACCGGACGCCGTGCCCTCGGGCCCAACCAGCCAGCCTGAATCCAGCACAAGCGCAACGGACTCCTGAAACAGGAACAGCCCGGTGATCCACCTCCGCTCGGAACCGGTGAAGTGCGGCGGAAGCGGACGGATCCGGTTGGTCTCCACGTCGCAGAGACCGGCCACCCGGTCAACGAGCAGTGCGCGGCGCCTCTCATGGATCGCGCACGAAACCACTCTTGCCTCCGGCGACGGGGTCTCACTCGACAGTCCGAGCTGGGCGGCCAGATCCGTCAGAGGACACGCCATTGCGGGCAGGGTCGCAGCTTCCGCCCCTACGGCGCCCGCCGGCTCAACAATGCCGCGGACGATGTCCGCAGCTAGCGCAAGCCAGGTCCGCCCGCAGCGCACCACCAGAAACTGCGCCGCCCCTTCCAAGGCAGGAGCGAGCCCCTCTGTCTTGTTGCGGAAACTCACTTCGTCGCCCCTTGACGGATGTCGCCTCCCCGGAGCAACCCGACACTCCAGGGGACCGTGTGGCTAGATTTTCATCGCGGTCGCAGTCCCGATCCGGCGCTCCACTTCAAGGATCAAGGCACGCTCCTCCACCGGCTTGGTAATGTATGCGGTCGCGCCCATGCCCAAGGCCGTCTGCCGATGCTTCTCCCCGGCCCGCGTGGTCATGACGAGGATCGGCGTTGACTGTGTATGCGGCCTGACCCGGAGCGCCTGGATCACCTCGTAGCCGTTCAGCTTCGGCATTTCCAGGTCCGTGATGATCAGCCTGTAGGCCACCGCCGAAGCTTTTCTCAGCCCCTCTTCGCCGTCCACGGCCGTGTCCACGACGTAGCCGGCCCCTTCCAGCATGCGTCCGACGAACTTGCGGACGCTCAGCGAATCGTCCACCAGCAGGATCCGCGAAACCGGCGGCGGGAGGTCCGGGGGGACCGCGTCCGGCCGATCCCCGCCCTCCGCCGGCAGCGACACCAGGCCCTCTTCCGGAACCTCCGCTCCCAAAGCCTTCCGCCAGGTGGCCAGTCGACCGACATCCAGCACCAACACCACGTGGCCTTCCGGGTCGATCGTGGCTCCCCCGAAGCACGATTCCCGAAACGGCTTGAGCGTCCCGAGGGTCTTGATGACGATCTCCTGGCGGCCGAAGAGCTCGTCCACGGCGATCCCCAGCGCCCCGGTCATGGTCCGGACAATGACGACCGGCGTGGGGCCGGACGGGGCCGGTGATTCCAGACCCAGGACTTGCGCAAGCGCCAGCACCTCGATGGCCTCGTCGCCGACCTGCAAGACCGTGCGGCCGCCGATCGTCCGGATGTCGCCCGACGCCGGCAAGACCACTTCCCGGATGCCGGGCAGCGGCACGGCGTAGCGCTGGTTCCCGACCCGCACCAGCAGCGCCGTGGAGATGAGCAGCGTGAGCGGAAGGCTCAGGGTGAATTTCGTGCCCACGCCCGGCTCGGTTTCAACGTCAATGCGGCCGTTCATGGCCTCGATGGCCCGCTTGACGACGTCCAGGCCCACGCCGCGCCCGGCCTGATCGCCGACTCCCTCCGCCGTGGAGAAACCAGGGAGGAACACCAGCTTGATCGCGTCGGAATCGGACAAGCCGGGAGCCAGTTCAGGGCGCAGCACACCCAACGAAACCGCCTTCGCCTTGATTCGTTCGAGGTCCAGCCCGCCCCCGTCGTCCTCGACCTCGATCACGATCGCGTTGCCCCGGTGGGCCGCGTGCAAATAGACGGTCCCTGTCGCGGGCTTGCCGCGTGCGACCCGGAGGGCTGGCGCTTCAACGCCGTGATAGACGGCGTTCCGCACGAGGTGCACCAGGGGGTCCACGAGCCGCTCGACGACTCCTGTATCCACTTTGGTCTGCTCGCCCGAGGTGACCAGCGTGACATCCTTGCCGGTCACCCGCGCCATCTCACGAACCGCCCGTCGGAAGCGGGTGAACGGCGTTCCGATCGGCACCATGCGGGCCCGGGCGATTTCATCGCGCATGGCGCGCGTGAGCCGCTGGAGATGCCCCATGTCCTCGCGGGCCTTGCGAATCGAGGCGTTGAGCTGCGCCATGGACTCGCCGACGTCGGCCGAGACCTCGGTCATGCGCCGGGCCAGAATGTTGAAGTCGTCGTACTTGTCGAACTCGAGATCGCCGAAGTCGCTCAGGACCTGCATCCAGGACCCGCCCGGCTCATCCGTGCCGGGCGGCGGGTCGGACAAGGTAAAGGCGTGCTTGTCTTGAAACGTGCGCACGGACTCAAGCATCCGGTGCTTGTAGGCCAGGACCTGCCCCGAGAGCTGCTCCAGGGCCATCAGCCGCTGCTCCAGCCTGCCGCGGCTGATGACCAGCTCGCCGACGAGGTTCAACAGCCGTTCCAGACGCTCCCGGCTGACCCGGATGACCGCACCTTCGCCGGCTTCCTTGGATCCGGCCTTGCCGGCCGGCTCCGCCCCCGGCCGATCGGGAGGTGCGGACCGTTGTATTTCCGCCGGCTCCACCGACGTCGGCTGCCGGACAGCCGCAGGACCGTCCAAGGCCGTGGCGATCTGCGGCTGCGCTGCCTGCGCGAGCCGTTCCATCGCCGTTGCAAATTCCCGTCTGGTCTGCGGCAGACTGCGTGAGTCCCGCTTCAGCAGGAGCCTGATGACGTCCACGGCGCGGAAAATAAGGTCCGCCAATCCCGGGGTCATCTGCATCCGGCCTTCACGGATCGCGCCCATGAAATCTTCGATGTGATGGGTCAGGTCCCCAATCGCGGCAAATCCGACCGTATAGGCCGACCCTTTCAGCGTATGGGCCGTCCGGAAGAGACGCTGGATGGTGTCCGCATCGGCGGGGTCCTTGTCCAACCGGAGCAAAGCTCCTTCCATGGCCTCCAGATATTCCTGGGCTTCGGGCGAGAAGTAGGAGAAGACTTCCGGGTCCAGGTCCGGCAGAAGGTACCGGTCCGGAAACGGCTCGGCCGGTGAGCGGTCCGGATCACCCTCTCCGGTTCGAAGCACGGCCTGCCGATGGCGGGCTTTCCACCGTTCACAAGCGGTCTGGTCCTCCGCTTCCCCGCGCTCGATGCGGTCAAGCTGTGCACGAAGCAGCGCCACCAACTCTTGCAGCAGGGCCGCCGTGCCGGGCCAATCCTCCGGCAACACCGCGCTTGATCCTTCGAGCGTCGTTTCGAGGATCTCCGCCAGCCCGGCGACGCCGGGGAACCCATATAGGGAGGCCGCTCCTCTCAAGGTGTGCGCGATGATGTAGTGGGGCTGCAGCGAATGCGGGGCAGGAACGGTCCCGTCTGCCGGACGCAACACCCGGTCCAGCCTGGTCAGGCCTTCGGAGGCCTCGGCGACAAAGACGCCGATCAGTGGCTCCCGGTTGGCGTCAGCGTCCATCATGATTCCCAGGTCATGGACTCGCTCCGGCTAGGCCAGCTTGAATTGGCCGACCGCGCCCGTCAAGCCCTCCGCCAGCTTCGCCACCTCCTCGACCGTCAGGCGCGTCTTCTCGGCCGCCTTCTGGGTCGAAACCGCCCCGCCGGTGATCTCTTGGATAACCCGGGCGACCGTTTCCGTGGCAGCGGCCTGCTGCGAGGATGACTGCGCGATGCTCTGCGCGAGATCCGCGGATCGTTGCGCGATGTGTGAAATCTCCTGGAACACGTCGCCGGTTCGCAGCGCCGACGCCGACCCGGCCTCCACGGCTTGGGTCTCATGCTCCATGGCCACGACCGCGTCCTGGGTCTCGGTCTGAATGACCTTGACCAGATCGGCGATCTCGCGCGCGGCCTGCGTCGAGCCCTCGGCGAGCTTGCGCACCTGGTCGGCCACCACCGCAAAGCGAGCCCCGGCTTCGCCGGCTCCCGCCGCTTCGATGGCGGCGTTCAAGGCCAACAAGTTCGTCTGCGCGGCAATGTCGCGGATCGTGGACACGATCTGGGAGATCTCGAGCGAGCGGTCGCCCAGCCCTTTCACCTGTTTGGACATGCGCTGCACCGCGCCCCGGATGCTTTGCATGTCCTGGACGGTTTCCTGGACGGCGATGCGGCCTCGCTCCGTCGCGGTCAGCGCTTGTTTGGCGCTGTCCGAAGAAGCCCCGGCCGTTTCGGCAACCTGGCGCATGGACTGCGTCAGGCCTTCGACGGCGGCCAGGGTGCGCGCCGATTCCTCGGTCTGGCGCTCGGCCGTACCGGCCATTTGCGAAGCGGTCTCGCGCAAGGCGCCGGCCGATCCGTTGACGTGCCCGGCCGCGTCCCGCACCTGATGCATCAACTGACCGAAACGGTCCAGCATGAGGTTGAACGCATCGGCCAGGTTGCCGAACATGTCCGCTGTCACCTGACCCCGCTTCGTCAAGTCGCCCTTGCTCACTTCGGCCACCAAGGCCAGGAACTCGATGAGGCGCCGCTGCAACTGGTTCCGTTCTTCCTCCGTCTGGACCAGCTTCGTGATCCGGTCGAGCATCGTGTTGAAGGCGACGGCCATCTGGCCCAGCTCATCCCTGCTGTTCAGCGATGCCCGCGCCTTGAGGTTGCCGGAAGCCGCCTGTCTGGCCACTTGGGCGATGTGGGTGACGCCTTGCGAAAAGAAGCGGGCCAACAGCGACCCGATGCCCAGCCCCAGGACAATCGCCACCAGCGCCCCCACGATCACCACGCGCGTCCGACCCGCGGCCACAGCCTGCCCGGTCTCGTTCAGATCCTTGGCCACATCCTGCACCGTGGCCAGGAGTTCCCGGACCCGCGCGGTCGCGGCGCTGTATTTGGTGGACACGTCAACCGACAGGGCCAGGGTCCCAAGATCCCTCATCATCCCACGCTGTTCCGACGTTATCGCTGGCGAGAAACTGTCCTCGAAGGCGCTGATCGCCCCTTCAGCCGCCGCAAAATACGCATCCAGGGCGGCTCGGAGGGCCTGGTAATCCTTGGCTTCGTCGCGGCCGCTCGTGGAGACGTGCATCTGTCCGACGGCATAGGTCTCCAGCGGCTTGAGAACCCGGCTCTTGAGTCCGGGCAGGGGTTTGATCGCGTCCTCGAATTCGGCCTTCCGGATCTGCCGCCCGGCCGTCAGCACCGCATCGTGATACAGCCCCAGGTTGCTGCTCACGGTCCCCAGGTTGCCCAAGGCGATCGTCGAATTTTCGTACACGATCTGGAGCTGCGAGCGAAGCTGTTGGAGGCCCAGCAACCCGACGATCCCCACCGCGACGATGATCACCCCCACGGCGGTGAAGCCGAGCATCAGCTTTTTCCCCGTCTTCAGATCTTTAAACCAGGTTTGGAACCCCCGCTTCTCCATGCTTCCCCTCCTTAGGCGCTGCGCGCAGGCGGACCGACAGGCCGACGGCACGATCGCTGGGCTCGCCGTTCAGTTCACCGCCCGGTCTCCACGTAGGTCAGCAACATCGGGACTTCGACCACCCCGCCGATGCGGTCGCCCATCCGCACGATGGCGGTGACAAAGGGGATCACCCCGCGGCGATCCTGCGACGGAGCCGGCAGCACATCGTCCTTCAGCACCGTCCGGATCTCCGGCACCTGGTCAACCAGCACCGCCACTTGCTGCGGTCCGTGCTGGATCACGACCGCAAAGGGCAGAGGTGAACCGACGACGGGAAGCCCGAGCATCGCGCGCAGATCCACCAACGGAATCACCATGCCCCTCAGGTTCACCACCCCGGTCAGAACGGCCGGCATGCCGGGAACCGGCGTGACCCCGTCCACTTCGAACACTTCCCGCACGTTCCGCAGATCGACGGCAAAGCATTCTCCGGCCAGGCTGAGGAGGCAGATCCGCAACGGAGCCTCGGCTCGCGCTGGTTGACCGGCATCCTCGAACGGCGGGGTGGCAGCGCCAGGTCGGTCCATGTTCGTCACCACGGTGGCGGGCGCACGGTCGCGGACCGCGTCAGCCAAGCGCCTTTTTCACCGCCGACAAGAGTTCTTCCTTTTTGAACGGCTTGACCACGTACCCGTTGGCCCCCTGCTGCTGTCCCCAGAACTTGTCGCTTTCCTGTCCCTTCGACGTACAGAGCACGACCGGGATCGTCTTGAACCGTTCATCGTTCTTCAGATCCCGGCAGGCCTGGAATCCGTTTCGCCCGGGCATGATCACGTCGAGCACGATGAGGTCCGGCCGGTCCATGGCCAACCGCTCCTCCAGCTTGTCGGCCGTGGGGCAGGACACCACCGTATGATTGGCCGATCGCAAATAGCTTTCGATCAGTTGCAGTTCCGCGTTCGAATCATCCACGACCAGGATCTTGCTCATCGTCCCTTCGCCTCCTTCGCTGCCCTGACAACATCAACCGCAGAGGACCGTCCCCCCGGCCCCTACCGCACCGGGATCGCCAGGCTGATGGCTCCGGCGAGGTCCCCTTCCTTCAGCCCTTCTTTTTTCATGCCGGTGATGTCCCGTTCCCCTTTCGGCTCGCCATGACAGATCAGGCACCTGGCGCTTGCATATTCCGGCGTCATGAGACGGAAGACCTGCCTCCCCTCCATCATGGTCAGCTTGCTGTAACCCTTTCCCTTGGGATAGGCCGGGTCTGACAAGACCCGCAAAGCTTCAGCTTCAAAGTCATCCGGCTTGTTTCCGGGGAAACGGTAATCCAGGGCGGTGAGCTTCAACCGGATACCGGTCTTTTTGGTGAACTTTTCCGCCGTCCTTCTTCCCCACAAGGCGGGGATGAACCCCTTGAAGGCGATCCCCTGTTTGTTGATAATCGGCTGAACCTCCGCCACCACCTCCTTGCCCGATTCCAGAAGCGTGAGCAGCAGACCCGATTGTTGCGTGGCGGACGGCTTGTTCAAATCGATATTGGTCTTTTCTTTGTACTGCCGGATCACCCGCTCGGCCAGGTACTCCGGAGTGAATCCCTTATTCCCCTTGCCGGCATCGTTGATCAGATCCTGATGCTCGTTCACCACGCTGCGGCCCACCTGCATCAACTTGGTCAAGAGCTCGGCGGTCTCGATCTCGTTGGCTGCCGACGCCGGAGCCGCGAAGAGCGACAAGCACGCAACGAAGCTCATTCCCAATGCCCCGGTAGAAACCTTGAATCGCATGGCATCCTCCCTGCCCTGTCTCATCCTCCATCAAGTCATCAGAGATAATGACCGGCCGTCTCCTCCCCCGTCGAACGAGACGAGCAGATTCTGTGCCGCACCGGTCATTTTGCGGCTCCCGCCGGAACAAGCCACAGATCGCAGAAAAGTCAGCGGTTTAAGAGGCAGGCCGGAGGGAGCCGAAAAATAAAAGCCCCTGAGAACCGTTCGGTTTTGGACTCTTGGTGACGAAAATTGTGCGGAGAAGACAGAAGCGGAACCGACGGCGGAACGCCTTGATCAATCATCGAAATGCGCGCACCCGGCACGAAGCAAGCATGAATGAGGAACGCGGAACGACGACCGACAGAGTGCCGAACCAGACCGTCCGGCATTCATTATTCCGCGTTCAGCGTGGGGCTCTGAGAGCCAGCGGGCAAGGGCAGTTGGCTGAGGGAACAGGCTTTTATCGCTTGGACCAACGCAACGATTTGGCAAGGCCTTGTTCGACGCCGCGACTGACGAGCCTTCCGACCAGTTCACCGATCTTGGTATGGGTCCCGCTGTAGCGAAGCGTCGGCCCGTTTCCACGCGTGCCGCTGGCGACCACGAGGGCATCGGTGCCGGTGCCGGTCGCGCCCGGTGCACCGGTCCAGCTCGGCACCCCTGCCTCCAGCAACGAAGCCGTTTTGCTTTCCGTCGCCACTTGGACCACCCCCACCATGGCCGGGGCCGCCAAGTAGGCATTGGTGACCAGGATAATGTTAATGGTACCGGGAGCACGTCTGCGTTGCTCGTCTTGAACAAGACCGACCAGCTCTCCCGCCCGCACCGCATTCGTCACGCCGACCGTAAAGAACCCTTCGACCCACAGGCCGGCCGTTTCCTCACGCAAGACCACCAGTTGCTTCAGCGGGACCGCGGTCATGAGGGCGACGACGCGACGGTCGGCTCCGAGGCTTGAGGCCACACGGCCGAGGTAACGGGCCGGATCACTCCATCGGCGGTTGGACGAATGACTTGAGATTGGATGAGCCGGCACTTGATGATTCAGCAGGTACCGGGCCCGCACGAACCCTCCTCCCCGCGGGGCTGAGGACAGCACTCTTCTGGACCTCCCCAAATCAATCATCAGGGTCCGGTCATTCAGACGGAACCCGGTCTTAAAGGACGCCGAGGACCGGCTCACCGCTGGCACCTCCCCAGCACATGACGGAGTACGGTCACCAGGCGGCGGTTCTGGCCGGGGGTCCGCACCGCGACGCGCACCGCCCGGCGATTCAGACCGGGCACCGATGAACAATCTCGGATCAACAGATCCTGCTCACGCAACGCCTTGGCACAGACCGCGGCGGGCAATGCGGGAGGCAGTTCGATCAGCAGGAAGTTGGCGGAGGAGGAGAAAACCGTCACACCCGGAAGGGTCTGCAGGCTCCTCGCCAGACGAGGCCGCTCACGCTCCATGTAGGCCAGACTTCTTGCGGCATGCCCCCGGTCCTTGAGCCCGGCCAAGGCCGCCGTCTGGGCCAAATGGTTGACCGACCAGGGGGGCAGCAGCGCCTTGAGGTGCGCAAGGACATCCGGAGAGCCGACCAGATAGCCGATGCGAAGGCCGGGAAGCGCGTAGAACTTGGTGAAGCTGCGCAGGACCAAGAGCCGGGGAAGCCTCACGACCTGCGGCAGGACCGTGGCTGCTTCACAATATTCGACAAAGGTCTCATCCATGATCAGCCAGATTCCCCGCCGGGAACAGACTCCGGCCAGCCGGAGGATCTGTTCCGTCTGGATACCGGCGCCGGTCGGGCTGTTGGGGTTGCAGAGAAAGAGCGCATCCGGTTTCTTCCGAGTCTCTTGAATCGCTCTGGTCACTTTCTCGAGAGGCGGACGATACTGCTCGCCCCGCTTCGCATGGACATAGGTGGCCCTCCCTCCGGCGGCCGCGACCGCCCGCTCGTACTCCGAGAACGTCGGTCCAACGATCAGGGCCCGACGAATCGAAAGGGCTCGGGGCACGTAATAGATCAATTCGCTGGACCCGTTCCCGATCAGGAACCGATCGGGGGAAAGACGCCACCGGTCCGCCAGGGCTTGCCGCAATGTGACGCAGTCCGGATCCGGGTAATGGACGATCAGGGGGAGTCCGGCCTTGATGGCTTGGAGAACGTCGGGAGAGGGGCCAAGCGGATTGATGCTGGCGCTGAAATCAACGAGTCGATCCAGCCGGCGCCCGCGCTCGCGGGCCACCGCATGGACGTTTCCGCCATGCACGGCACCGGCCGTCACAGGAGGAGCGCCGAAGCAAGGCCGGCAGCGAGCAGGGACGCCGTGATCATCAACGCGAGAGCCGACCGAATGTGGGAGGCCACCAGCGCAGGACCGGGATCGCCGAGCAACGCCCGTTCTTCCGGCACTCCCTCATAGAAGTTCCTGCCGCCCAGTTGCACCCCCAAGGCCCCGGCCATGGCCGCTTCCGGCCTGCCGCTGTTCGGGCTCGGATGCTTCTCCCCATCGCGCAGCAGGACGGACCAGGCACGCCGGGCCGTACCGGCCCGTCGGGACAACAACCAGCCTCCCAGCACAAACAGGAAAGCCGTCAGGCGCGCCGGGACCCAGTTGGCCCCGTCGTCAAGCTTCGCCGACGCCCACCCGAAATACCGGTGCCGCTCGTCACGATGGCCGACCATGGAATCCAGCGTGTTGACGGCCTTATAAGCCAAGGCCAAGGGCGCCCCTCCGATCAGCATGTAGAACAGCGGCGCAATCACCCCGTCCGAAGCGCTCTCGGCAATCGTCTCAACGGTGGCCCTGGCGACCTCTCCTTCGGAAAGGCCCGCCGTATCCCGACCGACAATTTTCGAGACGGCCTCCCGCGCTTCCTCAAGAGACCCGGCCTCAAGGGCATGGAGTACCGAGCGGGCATGGTCAACCAGGTCCCGTGCCGCCAGCGCGGTGAAGGCCAGGACCACTTCGACCCCTCGGCCAAGGGCCCCATGGAATCGGCCGGCCAGCTCGATCGTTTCCCACCCGATGAGATAAACCAAGGCCGGGAGCCCAAGCGCCAATGCGATACCGGCGACCCGCTGGCCGGCCGGCTTGGGCAACAAGGGCCTGATCCGGTCATCGCACCAGGCGATCAGGCGGCCCATGAGTCGCACGGGATGGGGCAGCCAACGAGGGTCGCCCACGACGGCGTCCAGCAGACAGGCCATAATGACTTCTCCGGCCGTCATCACGCCGCGAGCAATACCGGAGCCGCCAGCAGAAACAGGACTTCGGTCACTTCGTTGGTCGCGCCCAGCGTATCGCCGGTGATCCCCCCCAGGAACCGGCGAGCGAAGGCGGTCGAAGCACGTGCGACGGCCGCCAGCAGAACCAGGCTTCCCAAGGCCCCGGCCGGGCCCATGGCCCAGAGGAGCGCCCCGCCCAGCAGCAGGGTCGCCCACAACACCTGCACCATCGAGAGGTGCTGCACAAAGGGCTGGGCCAGCCCCCCGCCCGCCCTTGCGTAGGGAGCCGAAACAGATCCCACCACCATCGCCCATCGGCCGACCGCCGGCATGCAGAGAAGCAGCGGCAGCCGCGCCCCGTCCGGCAACTCCATGAGTCCTACGTACCGGAGCCCCAAGGCCAGGATCAGGCCGGTGGCCCCGATCGCCCCGATCCGCCCGTCACGCATGATGGCGAGCCGCTCGTCGGGGCTCCGCCCTCCGGCAAGCCCGTCCAACGTATCGGCCAGGCCATCCTGGTGCAAGCCCCTGGTGAGGACAACCAGCAGCACGAGGAGGAGCCCGTTCACCACCGCATCCGAGAAGACCTGCGCGAGCAGGAGATCGCTCACGGCCAGCGCTCCGCCCAAGACCAGGCCGACCAGCGGATACCAGCCCATGGACTGGGCCAGTTCCCGCGCCGAAGGATCGTGGTGGTGACGGCTGAGCGGAACGGCGGTCAGGAAATGCCAGGCGATCAGGAAGGAACGTGAACCGCAAGCTAGAGGACGCACAAGTTCCGTTTCAGTACCGGTCGCTTCACCTTTCACGACTTCCTTTTCACCTCTCACGTGTCACGCTCGGAGACCCCGGCTTCATCGAAAGTCGCCATCTGGGTCAGGATCTTGATGCCGGCCTGGACCAAGCTGATCCCCAGGCAAGCCCCGGTTCCCTCGCCGAGCCGCAGGTCCAAGTCGAGCAACGGCTTGAGCCCCAGCCGATCCAAGGCCGCCTGATGGCCCCGTTCGACCGACCGATGGGATGCAATCAGGTAGTCACAGCAACGGGGTTGAAGCCCGGCGGCGACCAGCGCGGCCGCGCCGGCGATGAAGCCGTCCAAGACGACGGGGACCCGACGGGCGGCAGCCCCCAGGATCACCCCGGCCAGACCGGCAATCTCCAGCCCGCCGACCTTCGCCAGCACGTCGATGGGATCGCCGGGGTCAGGACGATGCGCCGCCAGCGCCCTTTCGATCACCGCCACCTTCCGGAGGTAGCCTTCCTCGTCGATCCCCGTGCCGCGACCAGTCACGGCCGCCACCGGCTGCCCCGTCATCACCGCCGTGATGGCGGCGCTCGGCGTCGTATTGCCGATGCCCATGTCCCCGGTCCCGATCAGGCCAATGCCGCCCTGCACCGCTTCAGAAGCCAGCTCGATCCCCACCTCGAGCGCCTTGACGGCGTCGGCGCGACTCAGGGCCGGCCTTTGGGAGAAATTGTTCGTTCCATGCGCCACTTTTCTGGCGATCAGATTGGGCAAGGGGCCGAACTCGTGGGCCACCCCGATATCCACCACGCGGACCTCGGCGCCCACGTGGGAAGCCAGGACGTTGACGGCCGCCCCGCCCCGCAGAAAATTCAGGACCATCTGAGGCGTCACGGCGCTGGGATAGGCGCTGACCCCTTCGCTCGTCACGCCGTGATCGGCTGCGAAGGTGAAGATCGCGGCGCGGGGCACCTTCGGTCGCTCCTCCCTGGTCATCGCCACATACCGGGCCGCCAATTCTTCCAGCCGTCCCAGGCTTCCGACGGGCTTGGTCAGCCGGTCCAAGCGGGCTTGGGCGCGTTTCAGACAGGTGCGGTCCGCGGGTTCGATGGCCCCTATCGTGTGTTGCAGGTTCATCGGTGGACTCCAGGCCTTGTTGCGTTATTGCTTCAATTGAACCGGCAGGCCGCTGACGACGAAATAGACTTCGTCCGCCTCGCGGGCCACTTGCTGGTTCACTTTGCCGGCCAGATCCCTGAATTGTCGGGCTGAGGCCTCCAGCGGCACGAGCCCCAGCCCCAGCTCGTTGGTCACGATCACGACCCGGGCTCTGCTCCCCCTGATCGCCAGCAGGAGCGCGGCAACCAGATCGGGCACCCGGCTGTCGGGAATCCCCCGCTCCTTGAGGTTGCTCAGCCACAGAGTCAGACAGTCCAGGATGACCGCCTGATAGTCCTGGCCCCGCTTCTCAAACCAGCCAACCAGATCGACCGGCACCTCCTCGGTCGTCCACTCGGCGCCTCGCGAGGCCTGGTGGAGTCTGATCCGGTCGGCCATCTCTTCATCCAGCGGCTGTCCGGTCGCCACGAAGGCTCGCGCCGTTCCTTTGCGGAGACCCTTTCCGGCCAAGTCCAAGGCTGCCGCGCTCTTTCCCGACGAAGCCCCCCCGATGACCAGAATCAGGCAGCTCCGCGCCCCCCGACGCGGAGACGCGGGGACGCGGGGGCGCGGAGAGCGCCGAGTCGCCCCTTCGCTGTGTCGCCGCGTCCGCATCATCACACCCCCTGTTCGATGATCGCCTCAATGGCCGGCAAATTGACATGTTTTTGGATAAAATCAGCCAGCCGATCCAATTGCTGGTCCAGCGTGACATGGCTCCTTGAGGCAAGCGGGGACCAGCCCCGTGCTTCCCTCAGGCGATCGAGGAACAGGCGTCGGAACTCCGGCGCATCGAAGAGTCCATGCAGGTAGGTGCCGAACACCTTCCCGTCCGCCGAGACCGCCCCTTCTTCGTGCCCCCCTGTATCACCGGCCCGCCGGATCTTCAACAAGGGATGCGCACTTTTTCCAAGCCTGGTTCGCCCCATGTGGACTTCATAACCCTGAACCGGACAGCCGGTCTCCCGATGGATGCCGGTCACCGCGACCGTCACCTTCTCCGGCTCAAACGTCGTCACCGTATCAAGCAACCCCAACCCGTCCAGCTCCGCCTCGTCAGACTCGATCCCTTCAGGGTCCAGGATCGTCCGCCCCAGCACCTGGAATCCGCCGCAGAGCCCGGCCACAATGCCCCCATCGGCCAAGACCCGTCTGGCCACCGAGTCGATCCCGCGAGCCTTGATGAACCGCAAAGCCTCAGGGGTGTTCTTACTGCCAGGCAGGATCAGCGCATCCAGCTCGCGGCTGGTCGTACCCGTCACCCGGATCAGCTCGACATCCGGTTCGCGGGCCAGGGCATCGAAGTCGGTGAAATTCGAGATGGTCGGCACATCGGCCACACCGATCGCCAAGACCCCGTGAGTGGCACCCGTTGCACGAGAAGAAGCAACGGGTTCCCGGTGTGAAACGTGAGGCGGCAGAGATTCCGCAGACTGGTCGTCCCAACTGAGAGAATCTTCCTGCGGCACCTGAAGGTCACCCCAATGAGGGATCACGCCCAGACACCGGAGGCCCATCTGTGCCTCCACCATCCCGATGCCGGGCGCGAGCAACGCTTCATCCCCGCGAAACTTGTTGATCAGGAAACCCTTGACGTATTTCCGCTCCTCGACGGTCAGCAGGGCCATGGTCCCGACCAACGCCGCAAAGACCCCGCCACGATCAATGTCCCCCACCAGCAGCACCGGCGCCTCGGCTTCCCGGGCCATCCTCATGTTGACGATGTCCTGCTCCCTCAAATTGATCTCGGCCGGGCTGCCGGCCCCTTCCAGGATGACCAGGCCAAATTCTTCCCTCAGACGTCCGAAGGCTTCCCGCACCGACTGAAACCCGTCGCGCCGGACCCGGCCGAAATCGCTGGTCATCAACTTGCCCGCCACCGCCCCGTTCAGCACCAGCTGCGCGCCGCAAGGCCCTTCCGGCTTGATCAGCACGGGGTTGAAGTCGGTCCGGGGCGCCAGCCGGCAGGCCGCCGCCTGGACCGCCTGGGCCCGCCCGATCTCCTTCCCGTCGGGCGTGACGAAGGAGTTATTCGACATGTTCTGCGCCTTGAACGGAGCCACCTTGATGCCGCGTCGTGCGAACAGCCGACAGAAGGCCGCCACGAGCACGGATTTCCCCACGTGCGAAGCGGTCCCCTGGATCATGAGAGTTTTCGCTGCCACCCTTCGTCGTCCGTCGTTCGTGAAGGTCCGAACCATTCCGCGAGAGACGCTTCACGAGGTGCGCTTCACGATTTCACGTCCCGCTCCCAGAGAAATTCCGCCTCTCCGTTCATCTTTCCGGCCCAGCGGGCCAACACGAAGAGTGCGTCGCTGAGGCGGTTCAGAAATTTCACGATGGCCGGATCCACCGGCTCCTCCCGGGCCAGCTTGACGCAGGTCCGCTCGGCCCTCCGGCAGACGGTCCTTGCATGGTGGAGAAGACCGGAGACCTTGCCTCCGCCGGGCAGGATGAATTCCTTGAGGGGCGCCAGGTCCTTCTGGCAGGCATCGATCAGCCGTTCCAGGTTGGTCACGTCCTTGCCGGTCACCCGGGGCATATTTTTGAATTTCTGTCCCGGCGCCGTCGCCAGGATTCCCCCCACGTCGAACAGCTTGTTCTGGACCCAGCGGAGGCTTTGCTCCAGTCGTTCCCGGGCCTCTGATTCCGCCTGGTCCCCATTGAAGACCCGCACCAGACCCACCAACGCGTTCACCTCATCCACGGTCCCGTAGGTTTCCACGCGCAGGCTGTCTTTCCAAACTTGCTGTCCGCCGGCAAGCCTCGTTTTTCCCTGGTCCCCCGTCCGTGTATAGACCTTGGTGATCCGCATCCGCGTTCTCCCTGCACAATGGTCAACGGCTGCCGTTTCCCCACCGTTCGTGAAAGACGATCTGCTCCAACGGCAGCCGAGCCCGCCAGCCGGCCCGTTCCAGGTCCGGGCGCCTGGCGAACTCGGAGACATAGCCCAGACAGAGGTAGGCCACCACCTTGATGGGCCTGGGAATCCCCAGCACCCGCTTGAGCGCGCCATGATCCAGAATGCTCACCCAGCCCACCCCGATCCCTTCGGCCCTCGCGGCCAGCCAGAGGTTTTGGATCGCGCAACAGGTGCTGTAGAGGTCCGTGTCCGGCACCGTCGATCGTCCCAGCACATGTCGTCCGCCCCGTTGGCGGCTGCAGGTCACGCAGAGGGACAGGGGCGCCTCTTCAATCCCTTCGAGCTTGAGCTTCCGGTAGAGGGTCGCCCGTTCGCCCTTATAATGCGTGGCCGCATCGCGGTTGGCCCGCAGGAAGAGGTCCTTGACCCTCCGTCTGGTCGCCGCGTCCCGCACCACGAGAAAATTCCAGGGCTGCATGAACCCGACCGAGCCGGCATGGTGGGCCGCCCGGAGGATTCTTGCGAGTACCTCGTCCGGAACTGGATCGGGGAGAAAGTGTTCCCGCACGTCCCGGCGCTCGAAGATGGCCCGATAGACGGCGGCCCGCTCCTCGTCGGAAAACTCTCCGTTACGTTTTGCGAGCGCTGATTTCGGCGCAGCCACTTAGTTGAGTGTCCCTTTGCCTTCGCCGAGAGTCCCTTCCGCCACGGCCCCCAAGCAACGAGGGCAGAGGCAGTTGTCATAGGTCCGCTTGAGCCAGGCGAGCTGGGCTTGGCTCAGCTTCACCGCCCCGCACCAGCATCCGCCGGCCTGCTGGCAGGAAAACGTCTGACGGCAATGGCCGCACACTTTCTGCATCTGGTTCCTCAACGGACGAATCCCCTCGCCCGTCCTCCCTGTCAGCCGGTCAGAATTCGACGCCCTTTTGCGCCTTGATTCCCTTGCGAAAGGGATGTTTCACCTGCCCCATCTCGGTCACCAAATCCGCCGCTTCGACAAGTTCCTTCTTCGCGCCGCGTCCGGTGATGACCACATGCTGCATCGGCGGCCTCTCACGGAGCACCGGCAACACGTCGGCAAGCGGGACATAGTCGTGCTGCAAGGCGATGTTGAATTCGTCCAGGATCACCATCGCGAAGGCCGGGGCGCGGAGAAATTCTTTGGCGGCGGACCAGGCCCGTTGGGCGAACTCCGTGTCCCGCGCCCGATCTTGCGTCTCCCAGGTGTAGCCTTCCCCCATCCGGAGAAACACCACTTGGTCGCCGAAGCTCTTCAGCACCCGCTCTTCCGCCGTGTCGATCGCGCCCTTGATGAACTGCACGATCGCCACCTTCATGCCGTGCCCGATGCAGCGCAAGGCCATGCCCAGCGCCGCCGTGGTCTTGCCCTTGCCGGCGCCGGTGAAGACGATCACCAGGCCCTTTTCCTCCTGGGCGGCCTCGATCCGCCGGTCAACCGAAGCTTTCAGCCGCTCCATGCGGGCTTTATGGTCGGTCTTGTCCGTCATCTCATGTCGTGCCGCCGGCTGCCGCCCGTTCACGGCCGGCGCGGGCGGCGGCCACCAGCGCGCGCGCAAGGTCGGGCTGGCTTCCGAAATGAAGGTGGGCATAGAGGGCGACGCAGTTGCCTTTCACCAGGCCATCCGGCGACCGCATCGTCCCTTTGGCGTCCGTGACCGAACAGACGTATTCGAGCGGCCCGGTGGGCGTCAGCGACGAATAATGGAACTCGTGGCCGCGGGCCTTGATCCCGGACGTTCCCAGGGGGCATGGTTTTGTGATCTCGATTTCCCTGTACCCCAGCGTCAGGCCCGGCTTGCGCATGACGGCCTCGGCCGGAAACAGTCCGACCATCTGATGGGTGCGGCCTTCGAAGTCCCGTATGGCTTGCGTCAAGTACATCATGCCGCCGCATTCGGCATAGATCGTGCCCCCTCTGTCTGCAAAGGTCCGGATCGACCTCCTCATGGATTGATTCCGGTCCAGCGCTTCGCCGTATAGCTCCGGGTACCCCCCGCCCAGATAGAGCAAATCCACCTCGGGCAACACCCCGTCCCTCACGGGAGAAAACCTGACCAGTTCGCCCCCTGCCGCTTCCAACAGTTCAAGATTGTCGGGATAGTAAAAACAAAACGCGGCATCGTAGGCGATGCCGACCCGAACCCGCTCGTGAGACGTAAGCGGTGAGACATGAACGGCAGGGGAACCGAAACTAGTTCCCGCCTGCATTTGCCCGCCTTTCACGTCCAACTTTTCACCGTTCACGTCCTCTGCCGCCGACCGGGCCAGCGCTTCGATCCGGTCCAGATCAACCGTCTCGGCTGCCGCCTGTCCCAGTTTCCGATAGAGATCGCTCGCCCCTTGTTCGATCGCCGTCACCAGGCCAAGGTGGCGATCCCCGATTGTCAGTTCCGCATCGGGACGGAGATACCCGACCACGGCCAGGTCAGTATCGGCCTCCACCGCTTCCTTGAGCAACCGATAGTGGCCCTCGCTGCCGACCCGGTTGAACAGGACCCCGGCGACGTTGAGCGCCGGATCGAACCGGGCGTAGCCCGAGGCCATGGCCGCAGCCGAGCGGGCCATGGCGCTCCCGTCGATGACGAGCAGCACGGGGGCCTTGAGCTGTTTGGCCAGTTCGGCCGTGCTGCCGACTTCGCTGGTCGGAGCACTCCCGTCGAAGAGTCCCATCATCCCCTCGACGATCGAAAGGTCCGCATCGGCCGCGGCGCGAAAGAAAATCTCCCGGTTCCTGGCCGGCCCCAGCATCCAGCCGTCCAGGTTACGGGACGGCCGGCCGGTCGCCATCGCATGGTGTCCGGGATCGATGTAATCCGGCCCCGCCTTGAACGACTGGACCCTTCGCCCCCGTGCCTTCAAGGCGGCCAGAAGCGCCAGGGTGACCGTGGTCTTGCCGACCCCGCTGGACGTGCCGGCGATCACGAGCCGCGGCGGGGCCATGACGGACCTGATCTCACGCGGCATCGTAGTTGACTCGCATCCCGAAATAAATCGATCGCACCGGGGTCCCGGCGTTGAGAATCTCTTCGTATTTCTGATCGAACAGGTTGTCCACGCGGACATAGGCCTGGACCCGCTTGGTCGCGTCATAGGTCGCCGTGAGGTTCCACACGTTGAACCCCTTGATGCTCTGCCGGTCCCCGGTGGTATTGAACCGCGACCCCACGAAACGGCCGGTGAGCGTGATGCGGACCGGGTCGACCGGCTGGTATCCGAGCACGGTGCTCCACTGATCCACCGGCCAGCGCGGCAACCGGCTCCCGTTGTTCAGGTCTCTCGTCAACGTATTGGTGTACTGGCCATGAATGTCGAACGCCTTGAGGAGCGGATAGTTCGTGGTCTGGGCATAGGTGAAGCCGGCTTCCCACCCCTTGGTCGAGGCGTTGCCGATATTGATCGGGCAGAAGCCGAACGTGCTGAGCGACGCGCAGGCCACGGGATCGAACGTGGTGACGATGAGGTTGCGATACCGGTTCCAGAAATACCCGCCGCTCAACTTGAGCCGTTTGCCGAACAACTCTTGATCCACCCCCGCGTCGAAGCTTTGGCTCTTCTCCGGCCCGAGATTGGGGTTGCCGAAGTTGGGAAAGAACAACTGGTTGATCGTCGGCGCCCGGAACCCGGTCGCATAACTCGTCCGAAACTTCGTGTCCGTTTCTTTGTGGAGGTACCCGCCGGTCGCCCGGTAGGTGGTCGCGTCGCCGAACACGTTGTAGCTGTCCTGCCTGATGCCCGCGGTGCCGAAGACCCGGTCCCAGAGATTCACCTGGGCCTGGGCAAAGCCGGCGTTCGAGGAGACGATCCTGTTGGTCAGACCCGTGTCGTTCTCCCCCTGCTGCTCCCGGAACTGATAACCCATCGTCAGCAGCAACGGCTCCGCGACCTGCAGGTTGTGTTGCCACTCGAGCCGGTTGGAGAGCACCCGGGTCTCGTTGGGCGAGCCGGACGGCACGCTCGTCGCCCCCGTGAAGAGGTTGCGCTGCAGGGTGCCGGGCAGAAAGAGGGAAGCCTCCTGCGCGCGGGCGAGCGTGAGCTTCTGGGACCACCATTTCGTAATGGGTTGCTCGTAGTTGCCGCTGAACACGAACTGCCGGCTCTTTTGCTTGGACGCGAACACGTCTTGCGGCGGGTTCGAGATATTATCCAGCTCGGTCGAGCCGTTCATCCAGCGAAAATTGAACTCCAGCCGCCCGTCTTTGGGCAGCTCCACTCCCAGACGAGACGAGGCCTGCCAGTTCCTGAATGCGTCCCGTTCCGAGGCGCCCAGCCTGTAGTCGGCCGTGGAGAAACCGGTGAAATCCCACCGCGACAGGGTCATGGAATAGTCTACCGGCCCCTTCTTCCCGGCCACCTGTCCCCCCTCGCGGATGGAGTTGAAGGAGCCGTATTCGAAGAAGGCGTTCGCGGAAGGTGCCCCGGTTCCCCTTTTGGTGATGATGTTGATGACCCCGCCCATGGCATCCGCCCCCCACAACATGCTCTGGGCGCCGCGGAGGATCTCGATCCGCTCGATATTGTCGGTCGTCAGGTTCGCAAAATCATAGCTGCCCAGTGTCGCGCTGTTGACGATCGCGCCGTCGATGAGCACGAGCGTCTGATTGTCGTTCGCGCCCCGCATCCGGACGGTCGCCGAAGTCCCAGGCCCGCCGCTGGAGAAGACCGCCAGCCCCTGGGCCTGGCGCAGGGCGTCCACGACCATCTTGTACTTCTGCCGCTGCATCTCCTCCCCGGTGATCACCTCCACGGCGCTCGTCAAATGACTCACCGGCACAGGCGTCTTCGTGGCGCTGGTCACCACTTCTTCCGTCTGCACAACCGGCACGTCTTCGTCAGCGCGACTGACCCCAATGCCCCACATCAGCACGAACAAAACTCCCAGCCCAATGACGATCCGCTGCATGCCCACCTTCCCTTTCGCTCGAAGGGTTCAGTGAATTGGATCGACAGCCGGGTTTCCTGACTTGCGGATCGTCGCTCTCCCGCGCCTTCCCAGCTTTCGCGTGAAGCGTGAAGCGTCGTTCGTGAAACGCCGGCAAAAACTCTTGCGCTTCACGAGATACGCTTCACGAACCACGCCACCGGCCAGTGGCTTCCTGCAGGATCACTCCCCGCTTACAGTGGCGGCACCGTGATGGAGTTGCACCATCTTCCCCGTTCCGTCGTCCCTTTCTCTAACAGTCCCTCCCGATTAATGGTTACCGCACCTGTCTTTGCAAGACAGCACAACAGAAGGAGGGGTGCGACCTCCTCCTCTCGTCGCCCGCTTTCTCGCTTTACGTTTTACCGTTCACGTTTCACCTTTCACGTCATGACACGCCCCGGCAACGTGATCCGTGGCAGCCCGGACGTTGGATGGTGATCCACCAGCACCTGGCATCGATACACGGCTTCCAGCACCTCGGGTCGAATGACGTCGGCCGGCGGCCCCATCCGATGGACCAGCCCTTCGCTCAACAACAGCAGCCGGTCGCAGTACTGGCTGGCCAGGTTCAGATCATGGGACACGAGCACGACCGTCAAGCCCCGCTCCTCGTTCAGGCGGCGCAGGATGCGGCAGATGTCCAGTTGATGATGGAGATCCAGGAAGGCTGTCGGCTCATCCAGCAACAGGACGCGCGGCTGCTGGGTCAGCGCCCGGGCGATGATCGCCCGCTGGCGCTCGCCGCCGGACACGTCGCTGATCAACCGATCCGCCAAGTGCATGACGTCCGTGTCCCGCATCGCTTCTTCCGCCAGGCGGATGTCCTCCGGCCCCTCCCATCCGAACCCGCCCAGGCCTCCCGCGATCTGGTGGTGGGGGAATCGGCCCATCAGAACCATTTCCGTGATCGTGAAGGGAAAGACCTGGGGGCTTTCTTGCGGCACCAGCGCGACCGTCCTGGCCACTTCCGCCTGTGGCAGGTCGGCCATCGCGCGTCCGAAGAGGGCGACCGTCCCTTCGTGCGGGTGCAGGATGCGGGCCAACAGCTTGAGCAATGACGTTTTGCCGGACCCGTTGGGCCCGATCACCCCGACAATCTCGCCGGCCCTGACCTCGAAGGTCACCCCCTTGAGCACCCATCCGTCTTTTTCGCTCTTCTGCCTCGCAGGGACGCCCCGCTCTTTTCGATAACTGAAGCGGAGCCGCTCTACCCGATAGGCAGGCCGCTCGGCGGATGCGATCCCGGAACGTCCGTTGCTCATGCAGCCAGTCCGCCCCTTCGGGCCATCAGCAGATAGACGAAAACGGGCCCTCCGGCCAGCGCCGTCACCACCCCGACGGGGATTTCCCCCGGCGCCAGGAGCGTGCGCGCCACCGTATCGGCCGCCATCAGAAACATGCCGCCCACCAGTGCCGAGGCCGGAAACAGCAGCCGATGATCGGCGCCGGTGGTCATCCGGATCGCGTGCGGGATGACCATGCCGATGAACCCGATCATGCCGCTGGCCGAGACGACCGCTCCGGTCAGCAGGGCGGAGGTGAAGAACACGGTCTTCTTGACGGCCTCCACCTCGACGCCGAGGGACCGCGCGGCTTCTTCCCCCAGCGTCAGCAGGTTCAGCGACGGAGCCTGGTGGAACAGGATCACGGTGCCCACGAGCAGGTAGCAGGCCAGGACCAGCAAGGCCGGGTAGTCCGGCGCCGCCAGGGTGCCCATCAGCCAGGCCATCATCCCGAAAGACCGGTTGGGCTCCAGAATCGACGTGATGAACATGACCAGCGCCGCGAAGACGGCGTTGAGGATCACCCCGGCCAGCAGGAGGGTGTGCACGGGCAGGTACCCGTAGGAGGCGGCGATGCGGTACAAGACGAGCACCGACAGGAGCCCGCCGACCATTGCGCAGAGCGGCAGCGCCGAGACGGCCAGGATCGTGCTCCCGATCCCCAAGAGAATCGCCACGCCGGCCCCCAAGGCGGCCCCGCTGGAGACGCCGAGGACGTAGGGATCGGCCAGGGGGTTCCTGAGCAGGGCCTGGAGCCCGACGCCGACCGACGCCAGGCACGCGCCCACCATGAAGGCCAGCAGGACGCGGGGCAGCCGCACCTGCATCAGGATGATGCCGGCCGGTCCGGCCGACTCGATCCCGGATTGGCCATGCCTGAGGGCCTCGAACAGGATCTGAACCGCTTGGATGAATCCGACCTCCTCCGCTCCGAACCGCAGACAGACGACCGACACCAGGAGACTGGCTGCGCCAAGGACCGACAGGGTGCCCATCCATCGCGTGGGCGAGAGCCGCGCCTGTTTGATCCCGGCCAAGGGTTGCCCCCTGACGGACTGCGGCCGGCCCGCAACAGGAACCGCGTTTTCGCCGGCGCCGCGACGGGCGCCGGTTTCTCCGACCGTGATGGGCATCAGGGCGTCACTCTCCCGTCGAACACTTCCGGATGGAGAATCCTGGCGAGGGATTCCAGCCCCTGGGTGATCCTGGGACCGGGACGGTTCAGGAGATCGGCGGCGATTCGGTGGAACCGTCCCTGCTTGACGGCCGACAGCATCGTCCACCGGCGCCAAAGCTGCTGTTCGCTTTCGGACAGCCCCTCCGCCTGGCCGACGGGAAACACGATGATCTCCGGGTCCTCCTTGAGCACTTCCTCCATGCTCAAACGCGGATAGGCCGAGGAGGCGCGGGCCGCCACGTTGGCCCCGCCGGCCAGCTCGATCATGTGATGAAGGAAGCTGCCGGGGCCGACGGTGATCAGGGGCTGACTGTTCAGGACGTAGAGCAGGCGGGGGCGGGGCAGCGCGTTCACCTTGCGCCTGACCTCCGCGATCTGCCGCCTGAGATCCAGGGCCACCCGGTCAGCCGCAGCGGTGCGCTCGAGCATGCGGCCGATGGTCTGGATATGGGAGGGGATGTCATCGATGGTCTTGGCATCCAGCAGAAACGTCGGAATCTTTAACTGCTCCAGCTTGCCCAGGAGATCGGCGCGGATGAATTCCCGTGGCGCCAGGATGAGATCGGGCTGCAAGGCAACGATCGACTCGATGTTCGGATTCGCGTAGCCGACTTTCGGCTTGGAGCGGGCCTCGGGGGGATAGTCGCAATAGGGCGTCACGCCCACGATCTCCTGGTCGAGGCCGATCGCGAAGAGCATCTCGGTCACGCTGGGCGCGAGGGACACAATGCGAGCGGGCGGCTTCGCCAGGTAAATCTTGCGGCCGAGGTCGTCGACAAACGTGCGGGGAGCCAGGTTGGCCATGAACGGCATCCCGGTCAGGATGCCTTGTTGCCGTCTTTTTTTCATGGAGGTCTGGTCCGCCTCGGCCGCCTGGGCAAGCCCGGTCGTGAGCAACGCCATGATGAGGCACAGCCAACCGAGCTTCAGTTGTGTCCCGCGCGCTCGACCGTAACGGCTCAAACAAAAAATCCTCAAGGCCTGTGAGACCCTGAGGATTGCACCCGCTTCTTCACCCTCACCCTTTCCCCAGCCCACGAGGGAAAGACGGTCATTGTCCGGGCAGGTCTTCTGGCTTAGGGGCTCGTCGTCTACTCCCCGCGCCTTCCCATCTTTCACGTGAAGCGTGAAGCGTCGTTCGTGAAACGTCTACAAGAGGAGCCCTTGCGCTTCACGAACCACGCCACCAGACAGTGGCTTCTGCGGGTTTCGTCCCCATCACAGCGGCGGGACCGCGAGGGATTGGCACCCTCTTCCCTTCGCCCGGGACAGCTCTTTTGTGTGGCCACAATAGGAGAGCTCGTGCAACCTTGTCAAGACCAAAGTTCGACTGGAATGACCAGTTTTGTACAGTTGGAGCCTCTCCAGCCGCCGAGCAGCCAGCTCTGACCGTCCTGCAAATCCCTTTCCATGCAAGGGGTTGGCATTGATGAACCCAGAGCCTTGCATCGGCACAGGCTTTGCACAATATCGGGCAATCCTCGTTGTGCCTTGTCGCGCTTTGGGGTAACAGACCGTTTGTCACGGAGGTCCATGCGCAAATTCGTCATGCTCATCGTCGGCATGTCCGTCCTCCTGCTCGGGCTGGACCTCGCCCGAATGCTTTGGCTCGGGAAGGGGGAGGAACCCAACGAGGCCTATCGGGCATTGACGGAGCCCCCTCCTCGGACCTTGGCCAACGCCAAGAGCAACGGCTACTTCCTTCTCCTCGGCATTGCCGCCAGCGAATCGTCCGACCCGGTGCAAGCCGGCTACCACATGTGGCTGGAAGTCGAGAGCGACCGCGGGCACCGGTACTTCGACTACAGTCGGGAGTCGCGCTTGGCGTTCCGCGTCGAGGACGAGACCCTCCAGGCCCTCCGCGCCTGGGAGGCCCCGGACATCATCCCTCAATTGCGGGCTTTGGGAGAGGCGCCCCGCACCTTCTTCACGGAACAGGCTCCGCTGCTGGACCGATACCGCCGCTGGCTGACCATGCCCTTCGAAGATTGGGGGTATGGTCATCCCGGCAGTCCCCGGTTCGTGGATTCCTTTGCAGCCCACCGGCTCTACGTGGCCGAAGGATTCGCGCTGAACGTCCCGAGCGGGTTGGATCGGTTGGAAAAGGACATGGCCGCCTGGCGGGTGGTCCTGGCGAAAGCCAAGACCCTGTCGCTCAAGGTCATGGCGGCCCATGTGGTCGCGGATGACGTCAGGCTCCTGTCCCGGCTGCTCAGCCGTCGAGACCTGGATCCGGCCCTGCTGCTTGCCTGGGAACGAGCGGCGCAGCCGCTCACGACGGCGGAGCGGTCCTTGCGCTGGCCGATCCAAAACGAATTCCTCGTCGGCGTCGCGCAATCCACGCAATCATCCGGCCGCGTGAACGAGATCATGGAGCGGGCCTCGGAAAACCACGAGCGATGGCTGGCTGCCGCAGTCGGCCTGGACGAGGACGCCTTCCAGCAACTCGACGCCTCCCTGCCGCACAATGCCTTTGGCAAGGCGCCGGCCCAGATCCAACGGACCCTCAACCTCTACGCCAACTACTATGAGGCGGTGATCAAGGCGACCGAGACCCTTCCCGGCCCCTTGCCGAAGCTCCATGACTTCGCCTCATCCCGGCGCCGGGTCTTCGACTCCATCCTGAACCCGATCGACAACGTTTTCGCTTCGGGAACCGAGCCGGCCTGGGAACCCTTTACCGGGCTGCTTCTCGAAACGGACGCACGCCTGCGCCTGGCCGCCCTGCAGACGAGACTCGGGAAGCCATCGCCCAACCAGCAGGTGGTGGTACGCATCGTTCAGGTTGGGCACGGTTATTACGACCCCTTCACGAGCCTTCCGATGCTGTGGAATCCTTCGACCGGACGGCTCTACAGCGTGGGAAGAGACGGCAAGGACGACGGAGGGGACGAGGTCCGGGACATCAGCGTGGCCGTGGTTCTCCCGCAAGCCGTCTCCGCACCGGCGGCTCGACCGGCAGGCGCCGGCCGGGTCGGACAGCGGTCATGAGGCAAGGCCCTTCACGGAACTGCGTGCAAAGGCCCACGAAACCCGTTCTATCGTCCCCCACGATACCGCACTTTCAAGAACAAGATCGCTCCCGTCAACACCAGGGTCACGGCGTTGGCCAGAATGATCGGCAGGGCGCCGAGAAAGATCCCGTACAGAAGCCAGAGAAACACTCCCGTGCAAAAAATCACCAACATGCCCAGCGACACATCCTGGGCCGACTTGCTTTTCCATGTTTTCAAGAACTGGGGCACGAAGGCGATGGTCGTCAGGGTGCCGGCCACGAGCCCCAACAACGTGACGTTATCCATGATCAGCCCCCCGCACCCGTCCGAACAGACGATAGCGATGCCGGGCGACGAGGCGGTAGAGGAACAGCGCGAGAGGCCGCACCAGCGGGACCTTCATCAACGCGAGCAGGACGCGCCCTCCTTTCAAACCAGGCAGGAGCGGAAGAAACGCCTCCAGCCCCCTCGTGACCCGGCCGTCCCGCTCCACCAGAAACGCCGCGTCCGGCCGACCCGGCTTGTAGGCTTCTCCTAAACGCAACGCGGCTTCCTCGCTCTGATAAGGAACAAACCGGACCGACCGGCTTGCATGCTGAGCGCCGAGGCGCTCCAGCCCTTCCTTCGCGGTGACGCAGAGGCGGCATTGCCCGTCATAAATCAGGATGCACTCCCGGTCCGACGGCTTCATCTCCGGAGTCATACGTCCTGCCGTAGGAGACTGCAAGGGCACGCTCCATCCGTCGATCAGAAAACAACCGAGCCTCTCTTGTCCCGATGGGGGACCTCCGCTATAGTCCCCGCATGACCATGAGACGCATCCTGGCTCTGCTGCTGATCGGACTGGTGGTCCTGGCCTTCTTGCAGCGGATCATCCAGGGGGCCATGCCATTCGCCTCCCTCTGGCACCAGCTCGCCTGGAACGGCTTTCTCTTCTGGCTCCCGCTGATCCTGGCTGGGCTTCTGCTCGGGCGAGCCAGATGGGTCCTGATGGCCAGCGTCATGTATGGAACGATCGGCTTGGCCCTGGATCTCTCCACCATCGTCCAGGCCCTGACCCGTGCAGAACCCTCGTCGAAAACCCTGATGACGAGCGGCGCCACCGGCCTGCTCAACTTCCTGCTGATCGTACTCGGCGGGCGCGGCTTCCTGGACGTGAGCCCGGTTGCGTCTTCGGAAGAGACGCCTCCAGAAGCCCCCCCTCCCAATCCTCCGCCCCCTTCCGCAAGCTGATCCGGCGCACCGTTGTAAAGCCGGCCCGACGGAGCCAGTCCGTCGTTTCACGAGCCGTATAGGTGTTCCCCCCTTCGGTGAACAGGAGCATCGTGACGGCAAAGAGATTGGCTTCCTGGGGGTACAGCCCCTCCCGATCCAGCAGAAAGGCGTCCTGAATGATGAGCCGCCCGCCGGGCGTCAGAGCCGACGCCAGCCTGCGAAAGAGCCGCTGATTTTCAGCCGGTGAATAGATGTGCAGGACGTTGGAGTACCAGATCACGTCATACCGGCCGGGAATCCTCCGGTTCATGAAGTCCAGGGGCAGATAAGACAGTCGCCGGCCCTGCGTGAGCGGGGCGGCGATCTCCTTGGCGACCTCCAGCGCGGGAGCCCGATCGCAGACGGTCGCCCGCAGATTGGAGTTCTTGGCCAGGAAGGCCAGCGCATAGGTGCCAGGACCGCCGCCCAAGTCCAGCAGCGTCTTGGCCCCTCTCAGGTCCACCTGCGCAGCCACGTGAGGCGCCACCTCAAGCGACCGCTGGTGCATGGCCCGGCTAAACTGCCGCCGGTAGGTCGGGTCGTCCGGCGCCTCGTGCTCCACAGGCCGTCCGCTTTTGACCGACTCGGTCAGTTGGGACCAGTCGTCCCACTGGGTGCGCAACAGATCCAGATAGGCGCCCCGGAAGGTTTTGTGTTTGGCATTGAGCATCGTGCCGGCCAGGCTCCCGTTCCGATAGTGCGCGCCCTGTTTTCTGAGGAGGCCTGCGCAGGCCAGGTTCCGGCAAAGGATGTCGAGCCCCCGCCGGCTCACGCGCAGCCGCTTGGCCAGGACCGGGATCGTCCGGGAACGGCTTCCTATGACCGTGAAGAGGTCCAGCTCGAGGGCGGTCAAGACGACGCGGGGAAAACGGAAGGCAAAGAGGGCGTCCCGGAAGTCGTCAAAGCTTCGGATGACTTGAGGACGAACCGCTGCTCCCCTCGTCACTTGAACAACCGTGCGAACTGGTCCGGCTGCAGGGGAGCTCGTTTGGAGACGGCCAGGTTGTCCTTGACGTGCTCGGCTTGCTTCATGCCGACCAGGGCGGTCCCCAGCCCGGGTGTGGACCGGACGAACTGGATCGAGCGTTGGGCGTCGGTCCCGTCCCCCAGCACCTCCCGGACTTCGGCCGGCAGGTTCCGGCTGAGCTGGCCCTGGAGAATCGAGGCGCTGGACATGACGTAGATGTCCAGGGCTTTGGCCGCCTCCAACAGGCTGACCTTCACGCCGTTCATCGTCTGCGTCTGCTGGCCCAAGGCTTCGAGCATGCCGATGTTGTAGGGCAGCTGGACGACCTTGAAATGGTGGTCCTTGCCCGCCACTTCCCACGCCAGCTTCACCAGCGCTTCCAGTAAAAGATGGCCGCCGGACCCGGGCCTGGCGCGATAGCCGTTCCAGGTGGCGGTCCCGTACAGGCGCAGCTTGCCCTGCGACACGGCTTCTTCGAGCGTTTCGAAGGCCGCGCGCATGCGCGCCATGAATTCAGCCTGCGACACCTCTTCCAGTTGCATCTCCGGGTTGTGCAGGTAGTACAGATCGAGGCAGGACAGCCCCAGGTTGCTCAAGCTGGCGTTCACCTGGTGCCGAAGGTAGGCCGGCGTCATGCAGTGGCAGCCCGCCACCACGTCGGTCGTCCGGATGATGCCGGGCACGACGAAGGTCTGTTGCAGATAGGCGTCGTTGTCGCGCGGAGGCGCTCCGTCATAGGGGATGAAGCCGCCCTTCGTCGAAATCAG
The DNA here is from genome assembly GCA_964552455.1 of uncultured Nitrospira sp. Lineage (GTDB taxonomy): Bacteria > Nitrospirota > Nitrospiria > Nitrospirales > Nitrospiraceae > VGXG01. Next base: position 8,806 of record CAZKHY010000001.1, on the reverse strand, counting down.
GACTTCATCGCGCCGGCAGGTCCCGTCACGGACCAACTCGGCCAGGGCCCGCCCGATCACCCGCTCGCTCCGCTGGCAGCGATAGTTGATCGCGCTGTCGATGACGTTGCAGCCGGCCGCGACCGCCTGCTTGGTCGCGGCCAGATACAGGGCGTCCGTCCCTTCATCATGCCCGCCCAGATAAGTGCCGAGACCGATCGAGGAGAGCGCCAGCTTCCCCGGCCCCTCCCGGAAATGTCCCTCGTGGGCCTGCCCGGCCGCGACCATGCGCTCGCGATACCGACCCGTGCCTTCACCCGTGGCAAACCCGTCAAGAGCCATTGCCTACCCTCGCCCCATGCGTCAAGCTGACAAGGAACCAAGCTGACCAATAGCAGAGATCACGAAACAGGCATCCCCCTCGTCAGCTTTCATGCTTGTCAGCTTGTCAGCTTCGCACCAACCTGCTGGCGGCACCAACGGATCGCCCGGACGATTTCGTCCGGCTTGCCGAGATCAACCGCCCGTTGAAACGTCACCGCCACATAGGCATCATTCATCTCGGTCGCCTCCTCGAACCCGGCCCCGAGAAACACCTTCCTGACCTTGGCGACGGCGGGCTGCAGATAGTATTTGGCTTGCTTCGCCAGCTCATCCGTACCCAGGTCCTCCGCCGTGCCGTCGGACAGGAGGCTCTTGATGTCGTCCATGGCCATCCCGTTCTGGCAGATCAGGCGCCCATCGGGGGTGATCTCCAGCAGCCAGCCCTCGTCGCCCAGGTCAAGAGCCAAGGCTCCGCCCGGCTCCAGCTCGTAGAGTCCCGGCTCGCGCTGACGCAGCAGGATGCGGGCTGAGTCCCATGCCTGGGTGACGGCCTCCTGCCCGCTCATGCGCGCAACTCCCCCTGCGACGACCGGTCCTGTCCGGACTCGGCCAGCCGGGCCTGCAACTGGGCAAGACGCCTGGTGTTCTCCTCCAGCTTCGGCAGGTGGTACTTCCGGTCCATCAGGACGACCAGCTCCAGCAACTGGGACGCCTCTTTGAGCCGCCCCAGCTCTTCGTAGCACTGGGCCATCACGTAGCGCGCCCCGCCGGCCCGCAGCTCATCGCCGCCCCGCTCGGCCACGGCCTGGCTCGTCCGGCAACAGGCCAGGGCTTCCTCGTGCTTGCGGAGGACCAGGTACGTCCGCGCCATCATGCGCCAGGCGTCCGCGATCCCGCCCTGGTTGCCCAGCCGGCGCATCAGGGCCAGCGACCGTTCGTAATACTGCAGGGCCTCGTCGCACTGGCCCGTCTCACGGGCCACCAGCCCCAGATCGGAGTAGAGCACCGCCAGCCCCACCTCGTCGCCGGTCCCCTGCATGATGTCCAGCGCTTCCAGGTAATAGGCCCGCGCCCGCTCCCATTCTCCCGCATCGGCGCGCAGGTTCCCCAGGTTGGCGAGCGTGGTCCCGATGCCCCGCTCGTCTCCCATGATTTTCTGCAGCTCCAGCACTTCCTGGTAATAAGCCTGGGCCTGCTCGCGCCGGCCGCTCACGGCGCAGATGTTGCCCAGGTTGCCCAGGGTCGCCGCCATCGCCCGCCGGTCCCCGCTGAGGCGATCGCACTCCAGCGCCTTGGCGTAACAGACGTAGGCTTCGGTGTAGTAGCCGCGCGAGAAGTGCTCGTTGCCTTGGCGATTGAGCTGTTCGGAGGAGGTGTGAAGCATGGTCGAAGGGGGTCAGAGGCTTGCCGTCAGCCCTCCAACGCCTTGTCCACCGCTGGCTTGGCGCCGGTCAGGATCGAAGCCCCGTCCCCCACCAGGATCGCATCGAAATGGTATTTCAGGAGCCGCTTCAATCCCTCGCGCGCCTTGGCGGCGTCGGCGTATTTCTCGGCAGGCAGCATCGTCAGAGCCCCGGGGGGCTTGCCGACCAGCGCATCCCCGACGATGAGGATGCCCTTCCCCCGCTGGAGGAACAAGGCCGATTCGCCCGGCGATTTCTGATCCTTGAGATGGATGACCCAGATCCCGCCGGGGAGCAACTCCCCGTCCTTGTAGGTCTTGCCGGCCTTGACGGCCATCTGCGGCGCGTCGGCCTCCGGAACCATGATCTGACAGCCGAACTCGGCCTGGCAAGCCGCCGCCTCCCGTTCATGGTCTCGGTTCGTGAGCAGGAGGTAGTCCACCCGCCCGCTCTTCCGGATCTGCAGCTTGGCCTCGGCCGTCATGGGAGGAGGGTCCACCAGCACCCGGTGCTCGCCCACGATGAGGAACAGGCCGTTGAAGTCGAGCTGCTTCTCCTGCGAGAACCAGGACCACTGCCAGATATCGGGGAGCAACAGTTTCATAAATTATCAGCCATCAGCTCCCATTTATAGCGCCGCCACGGCGTCTTTCACGACTTTTGTAACTTTCGCCAGGATATCGGCCTCGTTGGGAAGATCCAGCACGTCGTCTTCCGGAACCGTGATGAACTTCCGGTTGGCCCCCTTGGTCAGCGAGATCAGGAACATGCTGTTTGACGGCGTGACCGGGATCACCACCTGCACCGCGGCGTCAATCCCTTTCACCAGGCTCAGGAACTTCTGTTTGCCCGCCTCCAGTTCATCCATCGGATGAGTCCCTTCTCCCTTGAGGAAGCTGCGTGCTACAGACCGCCCTTGCCGCTTCCTCCGGCCAGCAGCTTGTTCACTTCCTGCAGGATGACATCCGCGCCGGCCAAATCCATGTTGCCGACCCGCTGCCACCGGATGACCCCCTCCTGATCGATGATGTAGACGTTGGGAATGAACTTCCCCCCGCCATAGAGCTTGCCGGTGATCTGCTTGGGATCAATCAGATAGGGATAGGTGACCTTGACCGGAAACTCCGACAGAAACTCCGTCACCGCCTTCTTGGAATCGCCGGAGGAATTCACCCCGACGACCGCAACCGGTTTCCCCTGCGTGGCCTCATAGACCTTCTGCAGATTGGTTCCTTGCATCATGCAGGGTTCGCAAATGTGAAACAGCCCCAGCACCACCACCTTCCCCCTGAAACTGTCCAGCGATACGGGCTCACCGGTGAGCGACGTTAACGTAAAGGTCGGGGCCTTCTCACCGATCTTGAAAAAGCTCTTGGCCGAGACGGTCGCAGCCAGCGCGACAATCAGCACCGGCATCAACAGCGTTAGAATAGTCCGTTTCATGGCAACCCCCTCATCATAAATGCTGAACGATGAGTGATGAATGCTGATTGAGCGAGGCCCGGTCCCTCCATGTGCTTCCATTCATCACTCAGCACTCACAATTCAGCACTGTTAATGCGACTATCCTAGCACGGCGAAAAAATCGGGGGCAACAGCAATGATGCACAGACAGAACGAACGGAGGCGGATCAGAAAAGGCCCAACTGCAGTTCTTCGGCTTTGGTGAAGGGGATGGGGTACTGTTCCGTGAAACAGGCGTTGCAGTAGTGGTCGGGACTGCCAGGCGCGGCTTTGAGCATCCCTTCCAGGCTGAGGTAGGCCAGGCTGTCGGCCGTGATGTATTTCCTGATTTCCTGGATCGTGTGGCTCGAGCCGATCAGCTCCTTCTTGGTTGGCGTATCGACTCCGTAGAAGCAGGGGGAGACGATCGGGGGCGAGCTGATCCGCATGTGCACTTCCTTCGCGCCCGCATGCCGGAGCATTTTGACGATCTTGCGGCTCGTCGTCCCCCGTACGATCGAATCGTCCACCACGACCACGCGCTTGCCGTCCAGCACCTCCGGCACCGCGTTCAGCTTGATCTTCACCCCGAAGTGCCGGATGGACTGTTCCGGCTCGATGAAAGTCCGGCCGATGTAGTGGTTCCGGATGAGGCCGTTCTCGAACGGGATGCCGGAGCCTTCCGAGTAGCCGAGCGCCGCTGGCACGCCTGAGTCCGGCACCGGGATCACGATGTCCGCCTTTACCTGCGACTCCTGGGCCAACTGCCGCCCCAGGGCCTTGCGCGTGAGGTAGACCGCCCGTTCACCGAAAATCTTGCTGTCCGGCCGAGCGAAGTACACATATTCAAACACGCACAGGGCCGGTTTGGTTTTCGTAAAGGGCTTGTAGCTCGTCACGCCGGCGTCATTCAGGATCACCAGTTCGCCCGGTTCGATCTCACGGACCGCTTCGGCCCCGATCAGGTCGAAGGCGCAGGTCTCGGATGCCACCAGCCAGCTCTCCCGCAGACGCCCCAGGCAGAGGGGCCGGAACCCCTGGGGGTCTCTGGCGGCGATGATGCCCCCGTCCGTCAACAGAACCACCGAGAAAGCGCCCCGGACCTGGCTCAACGCGTCAATGATTCGGGCCAACAGGGTATCGCCGCGGGAATGGGCGATCAGATGAATCATCACCTCGCTGTCGGTCGAGGACTGGAAGATCGCCCCGTAGGCCTCCAACTCGTTCCGCAGCATCTGGGCATTGATCAGGTTGCCGTTGTGAGCCAGCGCCAGGTTCCCGAAGGCGAAGTTGACGGTCAGCGGCTGCACGTTCTTGAGGTTGTTGCCCCCGGCGGTGCTGTAGCGGTTGTGTCCGATGGCCACCTGACCGGGCAGGCGTTTGAGCACGGTCTTCGAGTAGACATCGGCCACGAGCCCCATGCCCTTTTCCACGTGGAAATGCTCGCCGTCGGAGGACACGATGCCGGTCCCCTCCTGCCCCCGGTGCTGAAGGGCATAGAGACCGAGGTAGGTCAGGTTGGCCGCTTCCTTGTGGCCGTAAATGCCGAAGACCGCGCACTCGTCGTGGAATTTATCGGGGGTAATTAGTTGCATTGCTGAATGATGAGTGATGAATGATGAATGCGGAGCCTCTTCAATTCAGCGTTCAGCATTCTGCATTCATCATTGTTGTTGAAGAGCCCGCTCCAGGCTCTTGCTCCAGCTCTCATGCAAGGTCTTCAAATCCGCGTCGATCCGGCAGGCACCAGCCTGCTTGCCGGCCTCGACGTCGATCACCAGCCGCTCGCCGCCCACGGTCCCGATCGCCGCCGCCGGAACCCCCATCGCTCCGGCCTTGCGCAGCACCGTCTCGCGATGGGCCGGGCTGACCGACAGGACCACACGCGACTGGCTCTCCCCGAACAGCAGCGCATCCAGACGCAGTTGGCCCGCAGTCAATCTTACCACAGCCCCGAGCGGTGGGTGTGGGAGGGGCGCGTTTCGCGCCCCTCCCTCCCAATATGAACTTACCGGATGAGCCACACAACATTCGGCCAGGGCCACAGCCAGGCCTCCGTCCGAGCAGTCATGGGCCGACTGGACCAAGCCTTCCCGGATCAACGCGAGCACACAGTGGTGGAGCGCTTTCTCAGTTTCCAGACTCAGCACAGGCGGGCTGCCCTGTTCCCTGTGATGGACCACCCGCAGATACTCGGTCCCTCCCAAATCCTCCTTCGTGTTGCCCAGCAGAATGATCTCATCGCCCGCCTGCTTGAACCATTGGGTCATGGCCCGATCAGCCGGCTCGATCAAGCCGACCATGCCCAGGATCGGCGTGGGATAGATCGAGAGCCCGTTGGTCTCGTTGTAAAAGCTCACGTTGCCGCTGACCACCGGCACGTTGAAGGCCTCACAGGCATCTTTGATCCCCTCGATCGAAAGAATAAACTGCCACATGATGTCGGGCCGCTCGGGATTGCCGAAATTCAGACAGTCCGTGAGCCCGATCGGCTCGGCCCCGGAGCAAACCAGATTCCGCGCAGCCTCGGCCACCGCGATCGTCGCGCCGACGTAGGGATTCAGCACGCAGTAGCGCCCGTTACAGTCCGTGGTCAGCGCCAGGGCCTTGTTCGTCCCTTTGATCCGGACCACGGCCGCATCCGATCCGGGCCGGACCAGCGTGTTGGTGCGCACCATATGGTCATACTGTTGATAGACCCAGGCTTTGCTCGCGATCGTGGGCGATTCGAGCAGCGAATGGAGCACCGCCGTGGCATCCTTCACGTCCGGCAGCACGTCCATGTTGAGGGACTGGAGCATGTCCTGATAGGCGGGTGGCGCGCTGGGCCGCTCGTAGCGCGGGCCGTCCTCCGCCAGCGCCTTGGCCGGAATCTCGGCCACAACCTTGCCGTTGTCCTTCACGCGCAAGATCCCGTCGCTCGTCACCCGCCCCACTACCGCCGCGGACAAGTCCCACTTCCGGCAAATCTTCAGGACCTCTTCCTCACGCCCCTCCTTGGCGATCATGAGCATCCGCTCTTGCGACTCCGAGAGCATCAGCTCGTAGGGCGTCATGTGGGGCTCACGCCGCGGCACATGAGTCAGGTCCAGCTCGACGCCGTTGCCGGCGCGTGAGGCCATCTCGCAGGACGAGCTGGTCAACCCCGCCGCCCCCATGTCCTGGATGCCGACCAGCAGATCGCCGGCCATCAGTTCCAAGCAAGCTTCCAGCAACAGTTTCTCAGTGAAGGGATCGCCCACTTGCACGGTCGGCCGCTTGGCTTCGGAAGCCTCATCGAAGGAGTCCGAGGCCATCGTGGCCCCGTGAATGCCGTCCCGGCCCGTCTTGGAACCGACATAGATGACCGGGTTGCCGACCCCGGCCGCCAGCCCTTTGAACAGTTTGTCCTTCTTCGCGATCCCCAGGCAAAAGACGTTCACAAGCGGGTTCTGCGAGTAGATGTCGTTGAAAACCGCCTCACCGCCGACCGTCGGCACGCCCATGCAGTTGCCGTAGCCGGCGATGCCGGCCACGACGCCTTTGAACAAGTGGCGATTCAAGGGCCGATCCAGCAACCCGAACCGGAGCGAGTCCAGGAGCGCAATCGGCCTGGCCCCCATCGTGAAGATGTCCCGCAAGATGCCCCCCACGCCGGTGGCCGCCCCTTGATAGGGCTCGATGAAAGAGGGATGGTTGTGGGACTCCATCTTGAAGACCGCCGCCAGACCGTCCCCGATGTCCACCGCACCGGCATTTTCGCCGGGGCCTTGGACGACACGTGGCCCCGTCGTCGGGAGCCGTTTCAGATGCACCCGCGAGCTCTTGTAGGAGCAATGCTCCGACCACATGACCGAGAACATGCCTAACTCGGTCAGGTTCGGCTCCCGCCCGAGGATTTCGACGATCTTCTTGTACTCGTCGTCGGTCAGGTTATGCTGCGCGATGAGGTCTTTGGTGATGATGTCCACTCTTGGTTTCACTTCGCTGAGCCCTTTTGTTTTTTCAACAGCGCCGCAACGTGACGCTTCAGAGTAGGAATTCGCTTGGAAACGACCTTCCACACAATGTGAAGATCGACACCGAAGTACTCATGGATAAGGATGTTGCGCATCGCTGTTATACCGCGCCAGGGCACCTTTGGATGCTTTTTCCGAAACTCCGGCGAGAAATTTCGCGCCGCCTCACCGATGACTTCCAAGTTGCGGATCACCGAATCCTGGATCATCGAGTTTTCGAAAAATACCGCCTTGCCGCCTTCAGTGTACGCCTCAATCTTGGCAATCGCATCCTGAATGTGCCTGAGAAAAACGGTCTCGTCCTTCATAACGGTCTGGCGGTTCGGAGAATCCGCTCACGCAGATAAGGACTGAGACCGGCTTCCGTCACCACGTCCACTTTACACCCCAGCAATTCCTCCAAGTCCGCCTTGAACTCGGCCAAGTCCAGCAAATCCCGGTCCGGTTTTAACTGAACCAGGAGGTCCAGATCACTCGTGGCTGTAACCAGCCCGGACGCGCGCGAGCCGAATACGCGGAGCCGCACGACGCCGTGGCTGCGCGCAATCTTGCGGATATCGCTTGTGCGCCTCTTAAGGAGACCGCCCGTCATTCTGATCCGCTCCTTACACCACGATCGCGGAAACTCCCGAACTCGGTCAAATTATGCTGTGCGATGAGGTCTTTGGTGATTGCAGTTCATCCCGGTTCATTGCCTTCTCTAGGACCCCCTTTCAAACCACCCTCGAATCGTATCGGAAAGGGTGCCTATTTCCCTTGCGTTTCTGAGGACCCATTCTGTGCCACGTTTTATGATGGACTGCTTCTTATCGCCTGTAACATTTTTCAATTCATCCAGAATATTTTCTAATTCATTTCGTTCTTGCTGTGATACTCCACATCGCTTAAGAATTGGGTGTATGGCGTTGTAATCACCGATCTGAAGATTTTCTGTTTGGACATTGCCGGCAACGCCTGTGAAGTTTTGGATGTTATAAGTCACCATCCCGGCTTTTTGCTTTTCTTCTTTTGAAAAAGTTAGCCCATCTCCTAAGATACCGTCTTTCTCTAGTTTAAGACTCCAATCAAGCACAATATTCCGCACCGTATCTACGACTCCAGAAATCTTCGCCTTACCAAAATGAGCGTGGGAACCAACCCCAACCGTAAAGCTTCTGAGTCCAACTGGTTCAAAACGGCTTGGGAGAAGGGAATATGCAGCATTCCTTTGGGATCTGCATCTTCAATCAAATGCTCAAGCTCAGCCAGTGGCTGACTAACGGACCTATGAGATAATGATTCAACAATACTGGGATCCTCGGACATGAACGGGATCCAGCCGTTATAAGGATTCCAGGCTTTAATCTCCCCCCTTAAACGTCTGTATTCCGGTATCTTGTTGTTTTTGTATCCATTCAGTTCTTTTTCTATCCACTCCTTGAATTCGCTGATATTAAGTTTCGTTGCTACAACCAAGGCCTTCCGAAGAACATCGGAAACCTTGGCGTTACGATTCATGGCTTCTTGCTGGAGTTCTAAGACCAGCGAGGACATTTTCTTAATCTTCCACATATAACGGAGCCATGCTGCTGTGAGCGGAATTGGCCGGAGGAGCGGGGACACACCGAGGCTCTGCCGGGAAGGAAAGCGGAAACTGAGTCCGCGAAGGAATTTCCGAAG